>DATLWN010000050.1:0-13628 GCA_035576305.1 Mariprofundaceae bacterium | reverse complement strand
ATGCCGGCCGGCATCGCCGCCCCGTCGTCGCGGGCCAGGATCTCTTCCGGCACATGGCGCAGGAAACGGCTCGGCTGCGGATAGGTCATGTCGCCGAAGAAGCGGCGCACGCGCGCCGAGGTCAGCATCAGGTGGTTGCGCGCCCGCGTGATGCCGACGTACAGCAGGCGCCGCTCCTCGGCCACGCCGGCCTCGCCCTCGTCCAGCGCCCGCTGGTGCGGCAGCAGCCCCTCCTCGACGCCGGCCAGCACCACCGTATCGAACTCCAGGCCCTTGGCCCGGTGCAGGCTCATCAGCGACACGCCTTCCTCCGCATCCTCGCCCTGCTCCTCGCCCCGTTCCTCACCACTCTGCAGCAGGGCGGCGCGGTCCATGAACTCCACCGGCGTCAGGCCCTCGGCCAGTGACAGCTCGATGTATTGCTGCAGCGTGCGCACGTTCTCGCGGCGGGATTCGGCCTCCAGCTCGCCGTGCGCCTGCAGCACCTGATCATAGCCCACCGCCTCGAGCACGGCTTCCATGCCCCGGTCCGGCATGGCCTCGATCCCGGCCCGCAGCGCCTGCAGCGTGCGCGCCAGCTCGGTGAGCCTCGCCGCCGGGCCGGCACCACCCTCCGCTTGCGCATCCAGCCAGTCAGCGGCGCGCAGGCCCGAGGCGGCCAGCATCGAGGCAATCTGCTCCTGGCCCCGGGCGCCGATGCCGCGCTTGGGCGTGTTGCAGATGCGCAGCAGGTGCATGTGATCGCCGCAGCGGTTGAGGATGGCCCAGTAGGCCAGCGCGTCCTTGACCTCCATGCGCTCGAAGAAGCCGACCCCGCCGATGATGCGGTAGGGGACGCCCTGCTCGCGCAGCACCTGCTCCAGCGGCAGCGACTGGCGGTTGGAGCGGTACAGCACGGCCATCTCCGCCCATGGCACGCCCTGCCGGCGCCGGCCCTCGAGGCAGCCCAGGATCTTCCTCGCCTCGTCGTATTCGTCGTGGCAGATGCGCCACAGCGGCAGCTCCCCGGCCTCGCGCGTCGGCTTCAGCTGTTTCTCGTGCCGGTCGGGATTGGCACGGATCACGGCATTGGCCAGCTTGAGGATGGCGCCGTGCGAACGGTAGTTCTCCTCCAGCCGGTGCACCGCCGCCCCCGGCCAAACCTGCTCGAACTCGAGGATGTGGCGCACGTCCGCGCCGCGCCAGCCGTAGATGGACTGGTCGTCATCGCCGACCACGGTCAGGTTGCCGTGGCCGCGGCACAGCAGCATCAGCCACTGGTGCTGCACCGGGTTGGTGTCCTGGTACTCGTCGACCAGCACGTAGTCGAAACGCGAGGCGAGCGCGGCCGCCACGTCCGGCGCTTCCTGCATCAGGCGCACCACGTTCAGGATCAGATCGGAGAAGTCCATGCGCTCCAGACCGCGCAGCGCCTGCTGGTACTCGGCATACAGCTCACGCAGGTCGATGCCGTTCCACATCTGCTCCGGCGCCTGCTCCGGCGTCAGCCCCGCATGCTTGCAGTGCTCGATCCAGCCCAAGAGATAGCCCGGATGCAGGCGCTCGCTGTCGATGCCCCTCGCCCTCAGCAGGCGCTTGACCAGTGTCCTCTGGTCGTCGGCGTCGATGACCTGAAAGTCGGTGGGAAATCCGAGCCGCTCGGCATAGCGGCGCAAAAAGCGCAGCGAGATGGCGTGGAAGGTGCCGGAGACCACGCCGCCGCCATCGTCGCCGATCAGCATGGAAAGCCGGTGCTTGAGCTCCGCCGCCGCCTTGTTGGTGAAGGTCACGGCCAGGATGCGGTGCGGGGCGATGCGCCGCTGGCTGATCAGGTGGCCGATGCGGTGCACGATGGTCCGGGTCTTGCCCGATCCGGCGCCCGCCAGGATCAGCTGCGGGCCCTCGCCCGCCTCCACGGCGCGCTGTTGCGCCGGGCTCAGATCAGCCATGGTTTTCCGTGGATTCCTCGCCGTGCTTGACGATCAGCGCATGGTAGGTCGAGAACACGGCGTTGCGCGACAGGATGCCGAGCACGCGCCGGGGATTGTCGTAGGCCACGACCGGCATCTGCTCGAAGCTCTCGCGGTCGAACATGTTGATGGCCTGCAAGAGGTTACCGTCCTCGGAGATCACGGAGATGTTGCGGTTGGCCACCTCGCCGGCCAGCACGATCTGGTCCAGCGTCGGATCGAGCAGCCATTGCTGCAGGTCGCCGAAGGTGACGATGCCGATCATCAGGCCGTCGTCGTCGACCACCTGCACGCAGCCCTTGCCCGAGGACACGTAGACGCGCTTCAGCTCCTCGAGCTTGGCGTGCTCCGAGACCTCCGGGGTCGAGCGCCAGGGGATCTTGCGCACGGGCACGGCGCGCATCCACGAGCGCTCGCGCGTCCAGGCCGTATCGATGCCCTTGGCCTCCAGCACCTCGGTGAACACCGACTCGCGGCCGAAGGCGCGCTTGACCAGCGTGGCCACGATGCAGGAGGCCATCAGCGGCACCATGATGTGATAGTCGCCGGACAGCTCGAACACCATCAGGATGGTCGTCATCGGGGCCTGCAGCGCCGCGGCCATCATGGCGCCGGCCGCCACCAGGGCATAGCCGCCGTAGGTCTCGGAGATGAACGGCATCAGGTTGTGCACCACGCCGCCGTACAGGGCGCCGGCCGTGGCGCCGATGAAGATCGAGGGGCCGATCTCCCCGCCGCCGAAGCCGCCGGCGGCACACAGGGCCGTGGCGAAAACCTTGACGACGAGCAGAAAGCCGAGGAAGGCCGTCACCGGCAGCAGCAGGTGCAGCAGTGTCGGATCCAGCCGCTCCCACAGCATGGAATCGACGGTGCCGTAACCGATCGACATGATCTCGGGGACCACCAGGGCGCACAGGCCGAGGACCAGCCCCGCCGCAGCCGGCCGGAACATGGGATTGGGGACAAGGCGGTCGAGCTGCTTGCGGATCGGCGGCATCATCCTGATCCACGACACGGCCAGCAGGCCGCAGAACACGCCGAGACCGACATAGATCGGGATCTCCCAGCCCGAAACCAGACGGTACTCGGGAATGGTGAAGGCCGGGAAGTTGCCCAGCTCGGCGCGCGTGATCACCGTGGCGATCACCGAGGAGATCACGATGGGGCTGAAGGTGCTGATCGCATAGTCGGCCAGGATCACCTCCAGCGCGAACAGCACGCCGGCGATGGGCGCATTGAACGACGAGGCGATGCCGGAGGCCACGCCGCAGCCGATCAGCGTGCGCATCTGCTGCTCGCTGAGCCTCAGCCGCTGGCCGATGAAGGAGGCGATGGCGGCGCCCATGGCCACGGTCGGGCCCTCGCGGCCGGCGCTGGCGCCGCTGCCGACGCCGAGGATGGAGCTGACCGTGTCGCTGGTCGAATGGCGGCTGTCGATGCGGCCGCTGCGCTCGGACAGGGATTCGAGCACCCCGGCCACGCCCCGGGCCTGGCCGGCCGGCAGCCAGCGGGTGTTGATCCAGCCGGCGGCCAGGCCGCCCACCACCGGGGCCACGATATAGATGTACCAGGGAAGCGTGTGCAGCGCGCCCTCCCAGATGCGCTCCCCCGTCCACATCAGGCTGACCCATTCGATGCCGAAACGCAGCAGCAGGGCGCCGTAGCCGGCAAGGATGCCGACGAGGATGGCCAGGGCGCTCAGGTACAGTGTGTCCTGTTCGTAGATCCAGCCCGAAAAGCGGGTGCGCTGGCGCCGCATCCACGGCGCTACGCCCGCGACCCATTCCTCCGCCTTCCTGATTCTGGCCAGCATGCGGGCATTGAAGCGGGATGGAGCCCCACATGCAAGCAATCGCTGTAAACAGGCCCGTGCAACGCTAACATCCGGCCATGCTCTCCACCCTGTTCGGCATGGCCGCCATCATCCTGGCCGGGATCGCCTGGCGGCTTTTCCTCGGTGGCCAGGCGGCGGAAACCGTGCGCGGGCACCTGGCGCAGGCGGTCTACCAGGTGTTCCTGCCGGCCCTGGTGGTGCATGTGCTGTGGCAGACGCCGGTCAATCTGAATGCCGCGCGCATCCCGATCGTCGCCGCAGCCTGCGTGCTGCTGAGCCTCATCGCCGCCGCCCTGATCTACGGCAACGGCCGGCTGGTGCGCGCCTTCATGGGCGGTCATCACGGCCCCCGGCCGGCCGTCGGTGCCCTGCTGCTCGCCGCCGCCTTCGGCAACGTCACCTATCTCGGCCTGCCGGTGCTGACCCAGACCTTCGGCACCTGGTCCCAGTTCATCGCCATCCAGTTCGACCTCCTGGCCAACACGCCGCTGCTGTTCACGGTCGGCATCCTCGTCGCCCGGCATTTCGGGACGCAGGGCGGCGGGGCGCATCCCTTCATGGGCCTGGTACGGGTGCCGGCGGTGTGGGCCGCCATCTGTGGCCTGAGCCTGAGCGCACTGTCCGTGCATCAGCCGGCATGGCTCAGCCAATCGCTGGCCACGCTGGGATCGGCGGTGGTGCCGCTGATGCTGCTGTCGGTTGGCATGGCCATGCGCTGGCAGGCCGGCTGGGCCGGGCGCATCCCCGTGCTGTTCCCGGTGCTGGTCATCCAGCTCGTGCTGATGCCGCTGATCGCCTGGGGCATGTGCCATATCGTCGATATGCCGGAAAGGCTGCGCGTGCCGGTGCTGGTCGAAGCGGCGATGCCGAGCATGGTGCTGGGCCTGGTGCTCTGCGATCGTTTCCGACTCGATTCGGGCCTGTATGCCGAGGCCGTGACATTGTCCACCGTTCTGTCCATGCTGACCCTTCCCGTCTGGTTGGCTATCCTCGGCTGAACATGGTGATCCCCATTCCGCTTTTTTGTGGCAGGGCTCACCGTTTCGCCGCCGGCTGACGGTTACAAACAGGGCTGGGAAGGAAACCGGATGCACATACTCACGAAAGACTGGCTGATGGTGCTGATCGTGGCCCTGGCCGTTCTGATCGCCGATCTGACGGGCCTGGTGCCGATCCACTGGATGGACGGCCGCCTGTACGACATCAGCCAGGGGCTGAAGCAGAAACATGCCGACGGAGCGGAGCGCATCTCCCTGATCGACCTGGGCAGCGGCTCGCCGGCCGAGATGCGCCTGACCGCCACCCAGATACTGGAACGCCTGGCATCGGCGAGAACCGACGGCATCGCCCTGATGCTGCCGCTCCATGACGAGCAGCAGAACCCGGCCATTCCTTTCCTCGATACCCTGCGCGACTATGTGCGCACGGCCGACCTGCCGCGCAGGCCCGCCGCCCGCATCGAGGGCATGATCAACGAGGCCCGGCAACACCTGGATGTCGACGAGGAACTGCGGCTGGCCATCGGCAAGGCGGGCGACGTCGTCCTGCCGCGCTATCCGGCGGAAACCGTGCCTGCCCCCCGGACGCTGGCGACCCATCTGGACACCCTGCTGGGTTCGCGCCACCGTCTGGTGCCGGACCATGGCACATCACCCCTGCCGGACTTCGCCAAGGCGGCGGCCGGCGTGGCTCCGCTGGCACTGTGGCGTGACGGCGACGGTACGGTGCGCTCCCTGCCGCTATGGTGGCAGGGCGAGGGCGACAAGGCCGAACCGACCCTGCCGCTGCTGCTGGCATCGCGCGTGCTGAGGAGGGCGCCGGAGGCCATCGCCTCCCCCCGTCGCCAGACCGTGTATCCGAGCTATTACCGCCAGAAGAACGACAGGCCGATGTTCGCGCGCTTTGACGCAGCCGACGTGCTCGCCGGCAAGGTGCCGGTGACCGCCTTCCGCAGGGACATCGTGCTGATCGGGCCGGGGACGGGCGCACAGTACCCCTCGCCGCTGGGCAACCGGCTGGATGCCGCCGGGCATGTGGCCCAGGCCGTGGCCAGCATCCTGAACCAGGACATGTACCGCCGGCCGCCATCCCTGATCTGGACGGAGCTCGCCGTGTTCGGCCTGCTGGCACTGCTGCTGGCCTTCGTGCTGCCGCGCCTGGGCATGACCCTGTTCTCGATCACCGCCCTGCTGCTGGTCATCGGACTGCTGGGTGTGGAGCAGTACCTGCTGCTCAGCGAGCAGGTCTGGCTGCAGATCGGCGACCCGCTGACACTGCTGGTCGTGGGCATCCCCCTTGTCGGCATGCTGCGGCTGTATCGGTCCCAGCACATGAAAACCCTGGCCGATTCCGCCCAGTCGAACCGGCAGCTGGGGCTGGCCCTGCAGGAACAGGGCAAGCTGGAGATGGCCCTGGAGCGTTTCCGCAAGCTGCCGGTCAGCAACGACAACCTGGAGCTGTTGTACAATCTGGCCCTGGATTTCGAGCGCAAGCGCAAGTTCAACACGGCCGAGACCGTCTACCAGCACATCGTGCAGCAGCGCCCGCGCTTCCGGGATGCCGCCACGCGCCTGACGCAGGCCAGAAGCATGGCCAAATCGGCCGTGCTGGGCACGGATCGCTTCATGACCTCCTCCGGCGGCATGCTGGTGGTGGAGGGCGCCGGCGAAAAGCCGATGCTGGGCCGCTATGTGGTTGCCAAGGAGTTGGGCAAGGGCGCCATGGGCGCGGTCTACCTCGGACACGATCCCAAGATCGGTCGCACCGTGGCCATCAAGACCATGGCGCTGGCGCAGGAATTCACCGGTGACGAGGTCGCCGAGGCGGAGAAGCGCTTCTTCCATGAGGCCAGCGCCGCCGGCCGTCTGAACCATCCCAACATCGTCACCATCTACGATGCCGCCGAGGAGCACGATCTGGCATATATCGCCATGGAGTACATCGAGGGCACGCCGCTGACGCAGTACACCCGCAAGGGCAAGCTGCTGCCCGTCGCCACCGTGCTGGAGATCGGCATGCAGGCCGCCGATGCCCTGGACTATGCCCATGCCCAGGGCATCGTGCACCGCGACATCAAGCCGGCCAACCTGATGTACAACGAGCACGCCGGCATCAAGATCACCGACTTCGGCATCGCGCGCATCACCTCCTCGGGACACACCAAGACCGGCACCATTCTCGGCACGCCGAGCTTCATGTCGCCCGAGCAGATGATCGGCAAGCCCGTGGACGGCCGTTCGGACATCTTCTCGCTCGGCGTCACGCTGTTCGTGCTGCTGTGCGGCCAGAAACCGTTCAACGGCGACTCCCTGGCCGCCATCTCCTACCAGGTGGTCAACGACAAGCAGCCGGACATCCTGGCGCTGCGGCCGGAGCTGCCCCCCTGCATCAAGCGCTTCGTCGACAAGGCCATGCAGAAGAACCCGGACAACCGCTACCAGAACGGCAAGGCCATGAAGACGGCCATCCAGCGCTGCCTGAAGGAGATCGGTGCCACGCCGGCATAGGCGCCCGGCGATGCCCACCACCGGGCGCCGTCAGATTTGCGACCCCTGCGCGACATACAGGCCTGCGGAAGCAAAACCTTGAACGACCGGGGGGAACGGCTACTTTGGAGCCGTTCCCGACCATGCACAGGAGAACCCGATGAGCACCGCCGTCCATGACAACCTGAAGGCGTACTACGGCAAGGTCCTCGGCAAATCGAGCGACCTGCAGACCAATGCCTGCTGCTGCGATGCGGAGGCGATGCCGGCCGCGCTCAAGGCCATCCTGCGCAACATCCACCCGGAGATCACGGAGCGCTTCTATGGCTGCGGCTCACCGATCCCGCCGCTGCTCGAGGGGCTGACCGTGCTGGACCTCGGCTGCGGTACCGGCCGCGACGCCTACCTGCTGTCCGGCCTCGTCGGCGAAACGGGCCGCGTGATCGGCGTGGACATGACGGACGAGCAGCTGAACCTGGCCCGCACGCATATCGCTTATCACACGGACCTGTTCGGCTATGCCCGGCCCAATGTGGAGTTCCGGCAGGGCTTCATCGAGGATCTGGCGGAGATCGGCATCGGCGATGAAACGGTGGACCTCGTCGTTTCCAACTGCGTGATCAACCTGTCGCCGGACAAGCCGGCCGTGTTCCGCGAGATCCTGCGCGTCCTGAAACCGGGCGGCGAGCTGTATTTCTCCGACATCTTCGCCGACCGCCGCATCCCGGAACGACTGAGGCACGATCCGGTGCTGCACGGCGAATGCCTGGGCGGCGCCATGTATATCGAGGACTTCCGGCGCCTCTTGGCCGGGCTCGGCTGCCCGGATTACCGCATCACCTCGTCGGCGCCCGTGACCATCGGCAACCCCGCGCTCGAGGAGCGGATCGGCATGGTGGGCTTCCGCTCACTGACCGTGCGTGCCTTCAAGCTGGCGGAGCTCGAGGATCTCTGCGAGGACTACGGCCAGAGCGCCGTCTATCAGGGCGGCATCCCCGGGCATCCGCACGCCTTTGCGCTGGATGACCACCACCGCTTCACCACCGGCAAGCCGATGCTGGTATGCGGCAATACCGCCTCGATGCTGCGGCACAGCCGTTACGGCGCCCATTTCGTGGTCCACGGCGACCGCTCCCGGCACTTCGGACCCTTCGACTGCGCCCCGGCCGCCGGCAACGGGGATGTGCCCGCCGGCGCTGCCTGCTGCTAGGCGCCGCCATGGACAACAACCGCATCCTCAAGAAGATCATCATCGCCAACAACCTGAGGCACTTCGAGGTTCAGGAGGTGTTCGCGCTCGGCGGGCTGGAGTGCAGCAGCAGCCGCATCAAGGGCTTTCTGGCCGGCAGCCGGCACAAGAACCACGAGCGCCTCGACGACGAGGCGCTCGAACAGTTCCTGAACGGCCTGATCGTCTATGCCCGCGGCGCGCTCGACGAACCGGAGATGCTGCCGCGCGGCGTCGAGAACTATCTGCTCGGCCTGATCGAGTCCGGCAACGACGCCGCCCTGGAGGAGATCAAGACCCTGCTCGCCGAGGCCGGCTCAGCGCAGGCCGGGCGGGAGGAAGGGGAGGATGACGGCGGCTAAGCAGACGCCGGCCAGGCGGACAGCCAGGCGATGAAGGCGTAGCGCCCGAGCTTGCCGATCCCGACCAGCACGAGGAACCACGTCAGCGGGCTGCGCAACAGCCCGGCGACCAGGCAAAGCGGATCGCCCACCACCGGCAGCCAGGCAAACAGCAGCGACGGCTGACCGTAACGGCCGAACCAATACTCGGCCCGCGCCACGTCCCTTTCGCCGATCCTGAGCCATTTGCGGTGTGCGGCCTCGTTGCCCGCGCGCCCCATGCCGTAGGTGATCAGGCTGCCCAGCACGTTCCCGGCGGTCGCCGTCAGCACCAGCGCCAGCGGATCGCCGCCGGCGTGCAGCTTGTAGAGCAGCAGCATTTCCGAGCTGCCCGGCAACAGGGTCGAGGAGATCAGTGCCGAGGCAAACAGCGACCAGTCCATGGCCGAAGCATGATCAAGCCGCCGCCCCGATGCACGGACTTCGCGCGGCCTATCTCTCCGCCCTGTGCGCCCGCACGCCAACATAGCGCCGGTAGGCGGCGATCCAATCGCGGCTGATGGCCTGCTGGGCATCGGCAAGCCGGATACGCCCGCCGCAGACCAGCCGGTGCAGCCGGTTCTCCAGCCGGTCCTTCGTTCTCGCGCCCCACGGGCCGGCATACGGCTCCGGCCACAGGTTGCGCGGATCGCTCGGGCTGCCACCGAGCTCGAGGCTGATCAGGTGATCCTCCTCGTAGTCCCGGATATGTCCGGGCAGATGCGCATCGGCCATCTGCCGCCGTTTGAGCCGGTTGGTATAGGAAAGCGGCGGACGCACCCGGGCGGTGTAGCCGTGCACGCAGATGGTCTGCCAGATGTTGGCCTGGTTCACGCGCGCATCGACGGCGCCGGGGGTCGTTGCGGGGTCGGGAAGATCGCCGGCATGCGCGGATTGGCAGCCGAACACCGCCAACAGGATGATCCACCCAACCCGCTTCATGCCGCCTCCTGCGACTCGCCCGAGGCCCGTCTTCCTGCGGACCGGCCCGGATCAGATGGTGGAGCGGAGGAGGATCGAACTCCCGACCTTCGCATTGCGAACGCGACGCTCTCCCAGCTGAGCTACCGCCCCATCTGTGCGCCCATTCTAATCCGTGCCTTCATCCTCGCCTAGATGGGCACGCTTCCTGCACATCTGCTACGCTGAACAACATGTCCGCTTCCCCGCACGCCATCGTCCACTACCGCTCTCCGTTCGGCCGGCTGGTGCTGGAGCTGGAGGGAAACATCTGCCACGCCGTGCATCTCGGATCCCGACAAGTGCCGCGGGAGGAGTGCCCGCCCGATCATCCGGTGGCCCTGTGGCTGCGCGCCTATTTCACCGGCCATGCGCTGCCGTTGCCGGCACTCGCGTCACCGCGCACGCCGTTCCAGTCCCGCCTGCGCCGGGCCCTGCTGGCCATCCCCAGGGGAGAGACACGGACCTATGGCGAACTGGCCCAGGCACTCCGATCCTCGCCCCGCGCCGTCGGCCAGGCGCTCGGCGCCAACCCCCTGCCGATCCTGATCCCCTGCCACCGCGTGGTGGCAGCCCGCGGCCTCGGCGGCTTCGGCGGGGGACTGGGGTGGAAGAAAAGGCTGCTGAAGCTGGAATCGGCCGCCCCATGCTAGGCCGCCGGCAATCCCACGCTCGCCCTTATTTGACGGGGTAATCCTTCTCGGGCAACAGGATATCGCCCGATACCGTCACCGAAAGCCGGCTTTCTCCCGCCGCCAACGCCGGCTCCGGGGCATTGCCCGCCCTGGCCATCGCCATCATCGGCATGACCGGCCCGGGCATCTGGCTGTTGGTATTCAGGTGCAGGATGCGGAATGACGAGGCGCCCAATGCCTTGGCAGTCACCGCGGCCCGGGCCCTGAACTCCGATACCGCCTGCAGGCGCAGGCGGTCCTGCGCCGCATTCTCCGTCTGGCGGGACGTGCGGAACACCAAGCCGTCCAGATGCGCCCCGGCCCGTTCGATGCCATCGAGCCAGTCGGGGACGGCGTCGAGCCGGGTACTGGTGACCTGCTCGCTCTGGACCAGCCGCCAGCCATCCTTGACCTGCCGGCGGGACACGCTGTCGTAATGCCAGATCGGCTCGATGCGCCTGTCGGTGGTTTGCTGTACCAGGTCCTTCTCGCGACCGAGGCGCTCGTCGACCGCCTGGCTGACGCGGTTCACCTGCTGGCGCAGCGCATCCGCCTTTGGCCCCTCGGCCTCGATGCGGAAACGCACCACGACCTCGTCATTGGGCAGCATCTCCTCGGCCGTGGCCGACAGGGAAACCTGGGTCCCCTTCGGCTCCTCGGCCATGGCGGGGAGGGAAACGAGCAACAGCAGGGCGGAAAACAGCGCGCGGTACATGTGGCAGGTATAGCCTCGCGCTTGCAGCTTCGCAAGCCGGCCGTAGCCTGATGCGGATGCATGCCCCATCACCCATCACCGTCATCGGCGCCGGTCTCGCCGGCTCGGAGGCCGCCTGGCAGCTCGCCCGCCGCGGGATTCGCGTGCGCCTGCACGAGATGCGCCCGTCGACCCTGACGCCGGCGCACCACACCGGCAACATGGCCGAGCTGGTGTGCTCGAACTCCTTCCGCGCCGACAATATTGAGAATGCCGTCGGCCTGCTGCACGCGGAGATGCGCGCCCTGGACTCCCTGATCATGCAGGCGGCCGACCGGGCCAGGCTACCGGCCGGCGGCGCCCTGGCTGTGGACCGCGAGCTGTTCTCGCAAACGGTCACGGCGGAGATCCGCGCCCAGCCGCTGATCGAGCTCGTGGCCGGCGAGGTCCGTGAAATCCCCGAGCAGGGGCCGGTGCTGATCGCCACCGGCCCGCTGACCTCCGATGCCCTGTTTTCGGCCATCCGCATGCTGACCGGCGAGGAGCACCTGAGCTTCTTCGACGCCATCGCCCCGGTCGTGGATGCCGAGTCCATCGACATGCGCACGGTCTACTGGAAGTCGCGCTACGACAAGAACCTGGCCGAAGGCTCAGACGGCGATTACCTGAACTGCCCGATGAACCGCGAACAGTACGAGGGCTTCGTCGATGCCCTGCTGGGCGCGGAAACCGTCGCGTTCAAGGGTTTCGAGGATGTGCCGTACTTCGAGGGCTGCATGCCGATCGAGGTGATGGCCGGCCGCGGCCGCGATACGCTGCGCTTCGGGCCGATGAAGCCCGTGGGTCTGGCGCATCCCGTGACAGGCGAGGTTCCGTATGCCGTGGTGCAGTTGCGGCAGGACAACCGCGCCAAATCACTGATGAACATGGTCGGCTTCCAGACCAAGATGAAGTACGGTGAACAGCTGCGCGTGCTGCGCATGATCCCAGGGCTGGAGCAGGCCGAGTTCTTCCGCCTGGGGTCCCTGCATCGCAACACCTTCATCCGCTCCCCGTTGCTGCTCGACGGCACGCTGCGCCTGAAGAGGGATCCGCGCATCCTGTTCGCCGGCCAAATCACCGGCGTGGAAGGCTACGTCGAATCGGCGGCGATGGGGCTGATGGCCGGCATCTTCCTGGCCGACATGGCCCGCGGGCGCACGCCGCTGGCGCCACCGGCATCCACCGCGCACGGCGCCCTGCTGGGGCATATCTCGGGTACGCGCGCCGAGGACTTCCAGCCGATGAACATCAATTTCGGCCTGCTGCCGCCGGGGCCGGTCAGGGAAGGGAATCGCCGGCTTGGCAAAAGCGAGCGGCGGCGCAAGATTGCGGAACGGGCCCTGGCCGATCTGTCGGCCTGGCGCCACGGATGGCACGACGAATCGATTCATGCTGACGGGGAGGGGAGCGCATGCTCAAGGTCAACGAGTATTTCAACGGCAAGGTGAAATCGATCGCCTTCCATACCGAGGATGGCAAGGCCACGGTCGGGGTCATCACCCCGGGCGAATACGAATTCGCCACCGTGGCCCCCGAAACGATGACCATCACCAGCGGCACCATGGCCGTCAGGCTGCCGGATGCCGACTGGGCCGAGTATGCCGCCGGCCAGTCCTTCGATGTTCCGGGCAACGCCCGCTTCCGGGTGCGCCTGGTGGATACGGAGGTCTCCTATCTCTGCCGGTACCATTGAGCCAATGCCCGGCCACGGGCGACCGGCACGGTTCATTGCCTGAATCGATGATCCCTGTATCTTCGGCATGAAACCGTCACCCGGGAGGGCTTCTTGAAACGCATCGGCCTGATCATCTGCATCGTTGGCACCATTGCCGCCATCCTTTT
Organism: Mariprofundaceae bacterium; assembly: GCA_035576305.1. GTDB lineage: Bacteria > Pseudomonadota > Zetaproteobacteria > Mariprofundales > Mariprofundaceae > DATLWN01. Next base: position 540 of record DATLWN010000050.1, on the reverse strand, counting down.
CCCGCCGTACCGAGTGCTGGGGCAAGCGCATTGGGGCTTCATCCTCAGCGATATCGTCTCCGCCTTCGGTCACGGCGTCCCCGTCTACAAGCACATCGATGAAACGACGTTGCTGATTGAGCTGATCGCCATCAACGCCGTGGGTATCGCCCTCCGCTTTTGGAAAGCCTGAATCGCCCGCTTGCCCTTGTTGCCCTCTCCCTGGGCATGCTGGGCCTGGGCATCGGGCTTTTCCGGACGGCGGCGCTGCCACCCCTGCCGGCGGCGGAGCGCCAGGCCATCGCCGAACGCATCTATATCAACGAGTGCGCAGCCGATCCGCACAATCTCGTCACCTGGAATGACGGGGAGCCGTTCCCGTCGCTGGGCATCGGGCATTTCATCTGGTATCCGGCCGGATACCGCGGCCCCTTCGAGGAGAGCTTCCCGGCCCTCGTCCGTTTCATGCGCGTGCGGCAGGTACAGCTGCCGCCATGGCTGGCAACCAACCCTGGCCAGCCGGCCCCCTGGGCGGACCGCAAGGCCTTCGAGGCCGCGCTG
>DATLWN010000049.1:0-4517 GCA_035576305.1 Mariprofundaceae bacterium | reverse complement strand
GAGGCAGGCCTCCAGAAGCGAGCAGCGCCGGGAATGCACGAAGTCGCCGAGCTCGCCCAGCGCCTTGTCGCCGATGCCGCGCCGCGGCCGGGAGACGGCGCGCAGGAAGGCCATGTCGTCGCCGAAATTGGCGACGAGGCGCAGGTAGGCCAGCACGTCCTGGATCTCGGAGCGGTCGAAGAACGACAGGCCGCCGCTGACATGGTACGGGACGCCGGCCTCGCGCAGCGCGATCTCCAGCGGGCGGGCCTGGTAGGAGGCGCGGTACAGCACCGAGAAATCCCCCCAGTGCCCGTCGCCCGACGCGTGGCGGGCGCGGATATCGGCGGCCACGCGCTCGGCCTCGTCCTCGGGGGAGGCGGATTCCCAGATGCGCACCGGCTTTCCCTGGCCGATATTGGCACGCAGCTGTTTGCCCAGCCGGCCGCTGTTGTGGGCGATCAGGCTGTTGGCCGCCCCCAGCACATGGGCGGTGGAGCGGTAGTTCTCCTCCAGGCGGATCACCGTCAGACCCGGATAGTCGCGATCGAGCATGAACAGGTTGCGCACCTCCGCCCCGCGCCAGCCGTAGATCGACTGGTCGTCGTCGCCGACCACGGTCAGGTTGCCGTCGGGCGGCACCAGCAGGCGCACCAGCTCGTACTGCACGCGGCTGCTGTCCTGGTACTCGTCGACGAGGAAATGCCGGGCCCTTTCCTGCCAGAAACCGCGCACGTCGTCGTGCTCGGCGAGCAGGCGGATCGGCAGCACCATCAGATCATCGAAATCCACGGCGTTCATGCGCGCGAGCAGCGCGTCGTAGCGCTCGCGGATGGCCGCCAGCGATGCATCGCCGGCATCCATGCCGTTCTTGGACGCCGAGATGCGGCGCAGCACCAGCTTGACCTGTTCGGCATCGTTGGGTAACGCCATGTCCTGCAGCACGCTGCGCAGCGCCGCCGCCTGCTCCGTCTCGGCGAACACGGACAGGTTCGGCCGGCGCCCGACGCGCTCGGCATGGCGGCGGATCATCTCCAGGCCCAGGGCATGGAAGGTGCAGATGCGCAGCCCTTCGGCGCGCTCCCCGAGCCTCTTGGCCAGGCGCTCGCGCATCTCGCGCGCCGCCTTGTTGGTGAAGGTCACCGCCGTCACGGCGTCCGCCGGCACGTCGCGCTCGATGAGGGCGGCGATGCGCTCGGTGATCACGCGCGTCTTGCCGCTGCCGGCGCCGGCCAGCACCAGCAGCGGTCCCTTGCGGTGGAACACGGCGGCGTACTGGGCTTCGTTCAGGGAGGAGGTGCTCATCGGGGTGACTCAGGCTAGCTTCAGTCCCGCCGCAGGCAACAGGCAATGTCGGGCCAGCGCGCATTGAGCCGGAGGCATCGAATTGCTACATTCACTTGCCAGCCGCACCCGGAGAGATCATCCATGACCGCCTATCCCGCCCACGCATTCCGAGAGTACGATATCCGCGGCATCGCAGGCGAGGACATCACGGCCGATCTCGCCCACAGCCTCGGCATGGCCTACGCCACGATGCTGCCGGATGCCGGCGAGAAGCCCGTCGTCGTCGGCCGCGACGTGCGCCTGACGGGCCCCGAGCTGCAGCATGCGGTGATCGCGGGTCTGAACGACGCCGGCATCGACGTCATCGACATCGGCATGGTGCCCACCCCCCTGTGCTACTTCGGCGTGTTCCATCTCGATGCCGCGGGCTGCGTCATGGTCACGGCCAGCCACAACCCGGGCGAGTACAACGGCTTCAAGATGATGCTGGGACGCGAAAGCATGCACGGCGAGCAGATCCGCACCCTGTATGAGCGCATGCACACGGACCTCGAGCCGGCGGTCACGGCCGGCACCACGGTGCACATGAACCTGCTGCCCGCCTACCACGAGCAGCTGACCCACGACATCCGGCTCGCCCGGCCGCTGAAGGTCGCCATCGACGCCGGCAACGGCCCGTCAGGCGTCGTCGCCGCCCCGCTGTTCCGCGAACTGGGCTGCGAGGTCATCGAGCTGTACTGCGAGCCGGACGGCCGCTTCCCCAACCATCACCCGGACCCGACGGTGGAGGAGAACATGCAGGAGCTCGCCGCGGCCGTCGTCGAACACGGTGCCGATCTCGGCATGGGCTTCGACGGCGACGGCGACCGCCTCGGCGTCGTCGACGAGCACGGCAAGATCATCTGGGGCGACATGCTGCTTTTGCTGCTGTCCCGGCATCTGCTGAAGGCGCATCCGGGTGCGACCATCATCTCCGAGGTCAAATGCTCGCAGCACATGTACGACGACATCTCGGCGCATGGCGGCAACGGCATCATGTGGCGCACCGGCCACTCGCCGATCAAGGCCAAGATGAAGCAGACCGGTGCGATGCTGGCCGGCGAGATGAGCGGCCACATCTTCTTCGCCGACCGCTACTATGGCTTCGACGATGCCGTGTACGCCGGGGCGCGCATCATGGAGATGCTGGCCGCCGAGGATAAGCCGATGTCGGCGCTGCTGGCCGACGTGCCTCAGGCGGTCACCACGCCCGAGATCCGCGTGGACTGCGCCGATGCGCGCAAGTTCGCGCTGGTCGAGGAGGCCAAGGCGCACTTCGCCGGGCTCGGCTACGAGATCATCGACGTCGACGGCATGCGCCTGAAGTTTGCCGACGGCTGGGGCCTGCTGCGCGCCTCCAACACCCAGCCCAGCCTGGTGCTGCGCTTCGAGGCACCGAGTGCGGCGCGCCTGGCCGAGATGCGCGAGCTGGTCGAGGGCTGGCTGCGCGGCAACCGCTAGCCCGCTCCCTCCGGGCCCTTTGGGTCCGTACGATTTCCCTGTACAGCCCGATTCCGTCATGCCTACTATTTGATCCGACCCTGGGGAGGGGATTCGGTCCATCGACACGAAGAAGGGAGAACATATGAACCTTGTCCACAAGCAGATGGCCATGATCGTCTTGGCCGGATTTGTCCTGTTCGGTCTGGCACGAACCGCCGATGCCGCCGATGCCGCGCCACAGAAGATATCCGCGAATCAGTGCGTCGATGTCCGAGCCAGCTCGACCGCAGGCAGCGGGGCTGCAAGCTGGGAAATGAAAAACCTCTGCGCGGAAAGCGTGCGCGTGGTCATGTGCCTTACGTCCGCGCCCAAGGGTACGACACAGCAGGATTTGATCGGCCATGCCACCTGCTCGATCACGGTCCTGGACCCGCATCAGACGAGATCGGGGACAACGCCGCTGACGATGCGCCCTGGTGACTGGCTGTATACAACCCATGGCTCCTGCTTCCTGAGCATAGGTAATGAACGCTGCTACCAGCTCGCCGTCGACATGAAGAACCAGTACGAGGGCAGGAAATAGCACGGCCATCCGCTCGCGGGCTGGCTACGCGATAGCCGCCGAGTGTACCCGTCGCCGCCCGGCCGTTTCCGGTCTATCCTGTGGATAGCGAACCGGGAAGGGATGGTATGAGCACCAAGGAAGACGACGCGCCGCGAACCAAGACCTACGTCGAGGAGGCCGCCTGCGCCATGGTCTACTATGCCGCGGAGCGCACGCTGATGGCCTGGATCCGCGTGGCCCTGGGGATGATGGCGCTGGGCTTCGTCATCGACCGCTTCGGGCTGGTGCTGCGCATGATGCCGCAGGCGGCCCAGGCGGGCCATGCGATCCACTCCCCGACCACCTACTCGTTCTGGACCGGCACCGTGCTGGTGCTCGCCGGCTCGTTGATGGCCATCGTCGCGGCCATCCGCTACACGGGGCTGGAACGGCGCTTCAAGCGCGAGGGCTGCGGCGCTCCCGGCCACGGCCTGGAACTCGGCGTGTTCTTCACGCTGTTCGTCGCCTTCATCGGCATCGCCATCAGCATCTTCCTGACGACAGTGAGGTACTGAACAAGACAAATCCGGCTGATGCACCTAGCTAAGCACCCGCAGTTGATCTACATATAAAGGCGTCATGCACATGCTGATTGCCGATGACCATGCCCTGCACCGGGACCTGATGCGCGCCAAGCTGGAGAGCGCCTATCCCGAGGCGACGATCCACGAGGCGGAGGACTACGCACAGGTGAAGTCCGCCTGCGCAAAGTACAAGCCGAAGCTGTTGAGCCTGGACCTGTTCATGCCCGGCATGGGCGTGCTGATGGGCGTGCACGAGATCATACAGCAGTTTCCGGAGACGGACGTGCTGATCTGCTCGGCCGTGGACAACGCGATACTGGTGGCCACGCTTCTGGCCTTCGGCATCAAGGGCTACATCTCAAAGAGCATGCCGGCCGAGATGCTGATGGAAGCCATCGACAGGGTGCTGCACGGCGGCACCTACGTGCCGGAACCCTACCGTTCCACCTCCGTGCGCCTGACCCGCCGCCAGTCCGAGATACTGGGCATGATCTGCTCGGGGCTGAGCAACAAGGAGATCGCCCAGCGGCTGGACGTATCGGTCAGTACCGTCAAGTTCCACACCGGCCTGATCCTCGAGGCCTTGGGCGTACAGAACCGCCAGCAGGCCATGTCCCTCTGCGGCCTAGCCTAACGCTGCC
>DATLWN010000048.1:0-2634 GCA_035576305.1 Mariprofundaceae bacterium | reverse complement strand
TCAGCGGCCTGCTGAAGGGACTGTTCGGCGCTCTTCAACTCCCGCTGGGCCTCCGGTTGGTCAGGGTGCATCTGCTTGGCGGCCTCGATGGCCGATCTGGCCTCGGCCATCTCCTGCACGGGGGGCTTGACGGCGCAGGCGGCCAGGGCCACTGCGAACAGCAGAAAAAGGGTTCCCCGATGCCATTTCCTCACCATCAGTCAAGCTTCAACCTTGGCGCCGGGCTTGTCAAACGCCCCCCGCCTTGCGCCGACGCAGGCCCAATTCCCTGAGCTGTTCCTCGGACACCTCGCTCGGGGATTCGCACATCGGATCGGCCGCCTTCTGCGTTTTCGGGAAGGCGATCACGTCGCGGATCGATTCCGCGCCGATCATCAGCGCCAGCACCCGATCCAGGCCGAAGGCCAGGCCGCCGTGCGGCGGTGCGCCGAAGCGCAGCGCCTGGAGCAGGAAGCCGAACTTGCTCTCGGCCTGTTCATCCGAGATGCCCAGGGCGGAGAACACCGCGGACTGCGTCTCCGGATCATGGATACGGATGGAGCCGCCGCCGATCTCGGTGCCGTTCCATACCAGATCGTAGGCCTGGGCGCGCATCTGAAGCGGCTGGCTTCCGATCAGCGGCAGATCCTCCGGCAACGGCGACGTGAACGGATGGTGCATCGCCTCCAGGCGCTTCTCGTCGGCATTCCAGCCGAACATCGGGAAATCCACGACCCATACGAAGCGGTGGTCGCCCGGCCTTACCAGACCCATATCGTGGCCGATTTTCACGCGCAGGTGCCCCAGGGCATCGTTGACGACCTTGGACTCACCCGCACCGAAGAACAGGATGTCGCCCGTCTCGGCGTCACAGGCATCGAGCAGGCGGCGCAGCACCTCGTCCGGCAGGAACTTGACGATCGGCGACTGCAGGCCATTCGGGACATCGCCGATATCGTTGACCTTGATCCAGGCCAGGCCCTTGGCGCCGTAGATGCCGACGAAGTCCGTGTAGTCGTCGATCTGCTTGCGGGAAAGCTCGCCGCCGCCCGGCACGCGCAGCACCTTGACCAGTCCGCCCTTGTCGGCCGGCTCGCGGAACACCTTGAACTCCACCGATTTCATCAGCTCCGTGACATCGACGTGCTCGAGCCCGAAGCGCATGTCCGGGCGGTCCAGGCCGTATTTGGCGATCGCCTCGGCATAGGCGATGCGCGGGAAGTAGGACGGCACCGCGATGCCGCCGGCCCGGAACATGGCGGCGATCAGGCCCTCTGCCACGGCCATCACGTCATCCTGGGCCACGAAGGACATCTCGAGATCCACCTGCGTGAACTCGGGCTGGCGGTCGGCCCTGAGATCCTCGTCGCGGAAGCAGCGGGCGATCTGGTAGTAGCGGTCCATGCCCGACACCATCAACAACTGCTTGAAGATCTGCGGGCTCTGGGGCAGCGCGTAGAACGAGCCCGGATAGACGCGCGACGGCACCAGGTAGTCGCGCGCGCCCTCCGGCGTGGACTTGTTCAGGATCGGCGTCTCGATCTCCAGAAAGCCCTGGGTATCCAGATAGTTGCGCGCGGCATGCACCACCCTGTGGCGCAGCATCATGTTGGCCTGCATCACCGGTCGGCGCAGGTCGAGATAACGGTACTCCAGGCGCAGCTGTTCGCCCACGCCGCTGAAATCCTCGATCTGGAACGGCGGCGTGTCGGAACGGCTCAGGATCTGGATGCGCTCGGCCTTCACCTCGATGGCACCGGTCGGCAGCTTGGCGTTCACGGTCTCGGGCGAGCGCGCGATCACCTCACCCACGACCTCCACGACGTCCTGGGAACGCAGCGAGTGCGCCAGCGCATGCACCTCGGGAAGATCCGGATGCGCCACCACCTGCACCTTGCCCGAGCGGTCGCGCACGTCGAGGAAGATCACGCCGCCATGATCGCGGCTGGTCTGCACCCAGCCGTTCAGGCGCACGGCCTGGCCAATGTGTTCGGCACGAAAATCCCCGCAATAGGTACGCTGCGTCATGGCTGTTTGATCCTCCGGTCGGGCGGCGCGCAGACTACCTGCCGGGGCCCAAACTGAAAAGCGCGGGCGCGCCATGCCTCAGGGAAGGCCCCGGGCCAGCTCCAGCGCCAGACGCAACGCCTCGTCGAGCACGTCCGTGCCGGTATAAAAATGCGGGGAGAAGCGGATGCCGCCGCCCCGCTGCGCGCAGATGACGCCACGGCCCATCAGCTGCCGGTACAGCCCGGCATGGAAATCCGCATCCCGGCCGGAAAAGCGGAAGGTCACGATGCCCGCCCGCCGTCCGGGCTCGCGCGGCGTCACCAGCTCCAGGCCCGGCTCGGCCAGGATCGCCTCGACCAAACGGGACGAGCGCCGCAGCACCTCGGCCTCGATGTTCTCCATGCCGACCTGTTCCAGCAGCGACAGGCTCGCCTCCATGGCATGGATGCCGAGCATGTTCGGGCTGCCCGGCTCGAAACGGCGGGCGGATGCCGCCGGCCGCCATTCGGCCCGCTCGAAATCACCGGCATGCTCCACCATATGCCAGCCGTACTGGCTGAGCTGCAGCTGCTCCCGCGCCCCCGGGCGGCTGTAGAACAGCGCCACCCCCTCCGGCCCCAGCATCCATTTGTGGGCGTCGGCCGT
>DATLWN010000047.1:0-6110 GCA_035576305.1 Mariprofundaceae bacterium | reverse complement strand
AGTCGCGGCACGAGCCGCGCTTCAGGTCCAGCGTCTGTTCCGGACTCTGCACGCCGGACTCCAGGCGCACGACGTAGTCGATATCGTCCTTCACCCGCCGGTTGATGCCGACCAGCATGTCGATGGTGCGCAGCGGCTTTGCCAGCAGCTCCGCCCTGGCGCGCGCCACCCACGCCGCGAACAGGGGCGTGGCCTCATCGGTCTCCAGGTACGGCGCCAGTTCGCGCCGCATGGCATCCGGATACGCGAAGGGAAAGTCCTCCGCGTACTCGTCGATGAAGAAGTCGAACGGGTTGATCACCGTCATGTCGGCCACCAGGTCCACGGTGATCTTCAACGTCCTGGCCTTCTCCGGGAAGACCAGGCGCGCCACCCAGTTGCCGTACGGGTCCTGCTGCCAGTTCAGGAAGTTGCCGGTGGATTCGACGCTGAGCGAATAGCTGAGCACGGGCGTGCGGCTGTGCGCGGCGGGCCTGAGCCGGATCTCGTGCGGCCACAGCTTGACCGGCCGGTCGAAGGCATAGCTTGTTTGATGGTTCAGTGCGACGCGTATCGTCATATCGAGTCCTTCGGGGCAAGGCCCAGTCATCTATCGAGGACGGAACGTCACCTCGGCCGCATCGAGGTGGCGGAAGGGGTGGGATTACTCGGGCTACGCCCTCGCCCTGCGGGCCGCCGCCAGCGGCGTTCAAATCAGCAGGCTGATTTGTCGACCCACGGTCGCGGGTTCTCACCCACCCCTGCAGGCACAAGCAACTTCCCCATCCTTCATCCCGCAGCCTTGGCGGCCGCGTCTGGCGGAAGGGGTGGGATTCGAACCCACGAAAGGTTGCCCTTTGCCGGTTTTCAAGACCGGTGCTTTCAACCGCTCAGCCACCCTTCCTGCTATGAGCGGAAAGATACGATTATCCGATACGCTGTAAACCGCCCATGTACGGTTGCAGGACCTGGGGGATGCGCACCGAGCCGTCGGCCTGCCAGCCGTTCTCCAGGATGGCCACCAGGGTGCGGCCGATGGCCAGGCCCGATCCGTTCAGGGTGGCCACGGGCTCGGGCTTGCCGGAATCGTTGCGGTAGCGGATGCCGGCCCGGCGCCCCTGGAACTGGCCGAAGCTCGAGCAGGACGAGATCTCCCGGTACATGCCCTGGCTCGGCAGCCACACCTCGAGGTCGTAGGTCTTCTCGGCCGAGAAGCCGAGATCGCCGGCACACAGCGACACCATGCGGTACGGCAGGTCGAGCGCCTGCAGCACCGCCTCGGCATGGCCGGCCAGCTCCTCCAGCTGCAGCAGCGCTTCTTCGGGGCGCACCAGCTGCACCAGTTCCACCTTGTCGAACTGGTGCTGGCGGATCATGCCGCGCACGTCCCGGCCGGCGGAGCCCGCCTCCTTGCGGAAACAGGGGGTGTAGGCGCAGTGGCGGATCGGCAGGGCATCGGCGGCCAGCACCTGGTCCTGGTACAGGTTGGTCACCGGTACCTCGGCGGTCGGGATCAGGAACAGCTCCTCGCCGTCCAGCCGGTACAGGTCCTCCTCGAACTTGGGCAGCTGGCCGGTGCCGGTCATCGTCTTGCGGTTGACGATGGCGGGCACCCACACCTCCTCGTAATCGTGCCGGTCCACGTGCAGATCGAGCATGAACTGCATCAGCGCCCGTTCCAGGCGCGAGCCGGCGCCGCGCAGCACCGTGAAGCGGCTGCCGGAGATCGCGGTGCCGGCCTCGAAGTCCAGGATGCCGAGTTTCGTGCCGATCTCCCAGTGCGGCGGCACGACATCGGCGCGCGGCTCCCCCCAGCGCCTGATCTCGACGTTGTCCGTTTCATCCGCACCGTCCGGCACCGTGTCGTGCGGCATGTTCGGGATATTCAGCAGGGTGTCCGCGAACTCGGCCTCGGCCTGCCTCGCCTCGCCCTCCAGCTGCTTGATGCGGGCGGCGGCATCCTTCATCGCCGCCATCTCGGCCCCGGCATCCTCGCTATGGGCCTTCTTCTCGCCGATCAGCTTCGAGACGCGGTTGCGCTCGGCCTGCAACGCCTCGAGCTCGCTCTTCAGCTCGCGCTGGCGCACGTCCAGCGCACGCGCCGCCCCCCACGCGCTGGCCGGGGCGACGACATCTCCGCCCCGGCGCATGAGCTGCGCCTGCATGGCATCGAAGTCCTTGCGGAACTGCTGGCGATCGATCATGCGTCCGCTTCGCCCTCGTCGACCGGCTCATCCCCCTCCTCATCGATCTCGTCCTGCTTCTCGATCACACGCACCACGCCGGTCACCCCCTCGTCGGGACCGCAGTTGATCAGCTTCACGCCCTGCGTGTTGCGGCCGATCACCGAGATGCCGTCGACGCGGATGCGCACCAGGCGGCCGGTGTTGGTAATCATCATCACCTGATCGTCGTCGACGACCTGAAGTGCGCCGACCATCTCGCCGTTGCGCCCGCCGGTCTTCAGCGTGAACACGCCCTGGCCGCCGCGCTTCTGGCGCGGATATTCCTCGATCGGCGTGCGCTTGCCGAAGCCGTTCTCGGATACCGCGAGCAGCGTCGTGCGCTCGGCGGCGATGGTCATGGCGATCACCTGCTCGCCCTTGGCCATGCGCATGCCGGTGACGCCGCGCGTGTTGCGGCCCATCGGTCTGGCATCCGTCTCGGCGAAGCGGATGGCCTTGCCGCCGCTGGAGGCCAGGATGATGTCGCGGCTGCCGTCGGTCAGCAGCACGCCGATCAGGTCATCACCGGCATCCATGTTGATGGCGATGATGCCGTTGGCGCGGATGTTCCGGTACTCGGCAAGGCTGGTCTTCTTGACCAGGCCGTTGCGCGTGGCCATCAGGATGTACTGCGTCTCGCTGAACTCGCCGCGGATCGGCAGCGTCGTGGAGATGCGCTCGCCCTGCTCCATCGGCAGCAGGTTGACCAGCGCCTTGCCGCGTGCGGCGCGCCCGGCCTCCGGAAGTTCGTACACCTTCTTGCGGAACACCCTGCCCTGGCTGGTGAAGAACAGCAGGTCGTCATGGGTCGAGGCCACGAACATCGAGGCCACGAAGCCCTCCTCCTTCATGGTCATGGCCGTGATGCCCTTGCCGCCGCGGCGCTGCGCCCGGTACAGCGACACGGCGTTGCGCTTGATGTAGCCGTCGCTGGAGATGGTGACGACCATGTCCTCCTCGGTGATCAGGTCCTCGATGGAGATGTCCGCCACCTGGTCGACGATCTCGGTGCGGCGCGGATCGGCGTACTGGTCGCGCACCGCCTGCAGCTCCTCGACGATGACCTGCATCAGCAGCTTCTCGTCGGCCAGGATCGCCTTCAGGCGCGCGATGGTGGCCTGCACCTCGGCGTATTCGGCCCTGATCTTGTCGCGCTCCAGCCCCGTCAGGCGCTGCAGGCGCATGTCCAGGATCGCCTGGGACTGCTTCTCCGACAGGCCGAACTTGGCCATCAGCCCGTCCTTGGCCTCCTGCGCCGTCTGGCTGGCGCGGATCAGCTTGATCACCTCGTCGATATGGTCGAGCGCGATCAACAGCCCCTCGAGGATATGGGCCCTGGCCTCGGCCTTGGCCAGCTCGAACAGGCAGCGCCGGGTCACCACCTGGCGGCGATGGTCGACGAAATGGTTCAGCAGTTCGCGCACGCCGCACAGCTTCGGCTGGCCGTCGACGATGGACAGGTAGTTGCAGCCGAAGTTGCACTGCAGCTGCGTGTGCTTGTACAGGTTGTTCAGCACCACCTCGGGGATCTCGTTCTTCTTCAGCTCGATGGCGATGCGCATGCCGTCGCGGTCGGACTCGTCCCTGAGATCGGCGATGCCCTCGATCTTCTTGTCGCGCACCAGGCCGGCGATGTTCTCGATCAGCACCGCCTTGTTCACCTGGTACGGCAGCTCGGCGATGATCAGCGAGGTCTTCTTGGTGCGCGCGTGCGTCTCGACCACGGCACGGGCGCGCATGGTCACCGAACCGCGGCCGCTCTGGAACGCCGAACGGATGCCCTGGCGCCCGTAGATGAAGCCGCCGGTCGGGAAATCCGGCCCGGGCATGATCCCCATCAGGGCCTCGTCATCGATCTCGGGGGTGCGGATCAGGGCGATGGTGGCATCGATGGCCTCGCCCAGATTGTGCGGCGGGATGTTCGTGGCCATGCCGACGGCAATGCCGGCCGAGCCGTTGACCAGCAGGTTCGGAAACTTCGCCGGCAGCACCCGCGGTTCGGAGAGTGAATCGTCGTAGTTCGGCGCGAAATCGACGGTGTCCTTGTCGATGTCGGCCAGCAGCTCGCTGGACAGCCGGCTCATCCGGGCCTCGGTGTAACGCATGGCGGCCGGCGAGTCGCCGTCCACGGAGCCGAAGTTGCCCTGGCCGTCGACCAGCACGTGGCGCATGCTCCAGGGCTGGGCCATGCGCACCAGGGCGTCGTAGACGGCCGTATCGCCGTGCGGATGGTACTTACCGATCACGTCACCGACGACGCGGGCCGATTTCTTGTACGGCTTGTCGTGCGTCGATCCCAGTTCCTGCATGGCGTACAGGATGCGGCGGTGCACGGGCTTCAGGCCATCGCGGGCATCCGGCAGGGCGCGTCCGACGATCACGCTCATGGCGTAATCCAGATATGAGCGCCGCATCTCCTCTTCGATCAGAACAGGAACTGCAGGATTCAGCGTTTCTTCAACCATCTTGCCCTAGCCTCCCCATCAATCAACTGGTGCCCCCGACAGGATTCGAACCTGTGGCCTACGGTTTAGGAAACCGTTGCTCTATCCTGCTGAGCTACAGGGGCCGAGCCGCACGACATGATAGCGTCGAACGACCGGCACTGCACGAACCCGGTCCCCAGGATTTTCGATGCTCAATAGGTGATCAGACTGGATACGGACACATCCCCGAGGCGCTCGCGACCCTTCAGAAAACCGAGCTCGATGACGAACAGGCAGGCGGCCACGCGGGCACCCAGCGCCTGCACCAGCTCGACCGTGGCGCGCGCCGTACCGCCGGTGGCCAGCAGGTCATCGACGATGACCACCTTATGGCCGCCGGACAGGGCATCGCGATGGATCTCCAGACGATCCATGCCGTATTCGAGTTCGTAGTCCACGGCATGCACGTCGGCCGGCAGCTTGCCCGGCTTGCGCACCGGCACCATGCCGAGCCCCATCTGCTGGGCCAGCGCGGCGCCGAAGATGAAGCCGCGGGATTCCACGCCGACGACGATATCCACATCCCGCGGCACGAAGCACGACAGCTCGGAGATGGCGGCGGAGAAGGCATCGCCGTCGGCCAGCAGCGGCGTGATGTCCTTGAAGATGATCCCCGGTTTCGGGAAATCCGGCACGTCGCGGACATAATCGCGCAGGCTGATGGCGCCGAGCCCGTTCATACCAGGTCGTCGAGTTGGATGTTCAGCGTTTCGACGATGCGGCGCAGCTTCTGCAGGGCACCGACCTGGATCTGGCGGATGCGCTCGCGCGTCACGCCCATGTGCTGCCCGATGGACTCCAGCGTCCACGGCTCGTCGATGATGCCCAGGCCGTAGCGCAGGCGGACGACCTCGCGCTCCTTGTCGCCCAGCTGCTCCAGCCACGATTTCAGCATCGAATCCCTGAGCTGCTGGTCGAGATGGTCTCCCGGCTTTTCGGCATCGTCGTCCTCGGTGATGTCGTACAGGTTGAAATCGCCGTCATCGTGCAGCATCTCGTCGGCGCTTTCGGTATGCAGCGATGCCCCCATCAGCGCGCCGATGCGTTCGGCCGGCTTGCCCATCGCCTCGGCGATTTCATCGTCGCTCGGCTCCCTGCCGAGGGTGGCGCGCAACTGGCTGGCCACCCGCATCATCGAATTGAACTCCTTGCCGACATGCACCGGCAGGCGGATGGTGCGCGCCTGGTTCATGATGGCGCGCTCGACCGACTGGCGGATCCACCAGGTGGCATAGGTCGAGAAGCGGCAGCCGTGCTTGTCGTCGAACTTCTCGACGGCCCGCATCAGGCCGATATTGCCCTCCTCGATCAGGTCGGCCAGCGGCAGGCCGCGGTTGATGTAGCGGCGGGCGATCTTGACCACCAGCCTGAGATTGGCATTGATCATGTGCTGGCGGGCGCGATCCTCGCCCTTGGCGAT
>DATLWN010000046.1:0-2637 GCA_035576305.1 Mariprofundaceae bacterium | reverse complement strand
GCCCCTGGTCTATGTGCCTCGCCCGGCCTTTCCCGAGTATCCGTATCTGAGCGACTGGTTGCGCTCCAATGCACCTTCGTGCGAGCTCGATCGCGAGGCCTTCCGACAAGGCGATTGGCGCGATGCCCTGGAGGCAGCGCTTGCCTCCACCCAAACCTATCCGCCATGCCCGGCAGGCGGCGAGACCGGGGCGGCCGGGATCATCCGCGGCGCCCTCGCCGGCGGGCTTGCCGCAGTGGAGAAGGGATGATTACTTGTTCGACAGGGTGAGGAGGGTGCGGGCCAGCGCCCACATCATCGAGGTGCGCATCACGGGCAGGCGTCCGGTCAGATAGCCGCTGCCCAGGGCGATGACCAGAAAGCTCCACGGGCTGTGATGCACCCAGGCCTGCAGGCCGACCTCGCGCGTGGCGGCCCTGAGCCTTTCCTTGGCCTGTTCGGTGCTCAGCGGCTGAGGCGAATCGCCAGCCATGCGAAACCTCCTGCCAGCAGCAGCGCCGCCGCCCCGGCCAGCAAAGCCGCCTCGATATGACCCAGCTGGCCGGCCATGTACTGGTAGCCGGCCCACAGGCAAAGGCCCAGGCCACCTGCCACCAGCAGGCCCATCACCAGCATGCAGGACAGACCCCAACCGGTACGGAAAACGGCGCGCCTGAGCGCGCGTCCCTCGGCCTCCGCCAGGTCGGTCAGGGCGATGATGATCTCAGTCAGGCTTCCCAGAGCCGCCTCCTCCCCGTTCCATGAGCTTGGCCAGGATATAGCCGAGGCTGAAGGTGATAAAGAGCGTACCGACCGGGTGCTCCCCGATCTGCTCGCCGACCTCGTCGACGGTATGTTTGCCGCGGCTGACACCCTCGTCGACCTTGGCCATCAGTTCGTCGAAGATGCGTTCGGCCTCCCTGCTGACCTTGCCCTTGATATCGGAGCCCTTGTCGGCGGCCGATTCCTTGAGCAGGCCGACGAGTTCGGAGACGTCCGATTGCAGCTTGCCGATATCCGCCTTCAGCTTGTCCATCTCCTCGCGGTAAGCGGCGGCCTCCGGTACCGGCGCAGGCGTCTGTGTGGGGGGGGATTTCTGGGGCATTTCGGGTTCCTCCTTTTGCCTTCGCGGCCTGAATCCGGATACCCGTTTTATAGCATAGATGCAGGCGGCGGGCTGGGGTCAGGGCATCTTCGGCCTACGTGACCGGAAATGCGGACATGGCCTTGAAAGCGTCGGCCGCGTTCCCTATATAAACGGCATGGGGCATGGCCCCGAAGCGTTTGCGGATTGCAGGAGGTTTGTGATGACACTGATCCGTTGGTCCCCGTGGCGGGAGCTGGAGAGCATGCAGCGGCACCTGAGCCGGGTGCTGGATGATTCGAGCCTGGCGCCGGGCATGGAAGAGGGCCACTGGCTGCCGGCCGTCGATATCCGCGAGACGGCGGATGCCATCGTGGTGCATGCGGAGCTGCCGGGCATCGACAAGAAGGACGTGAAGGTGGACGTCAAGGACGGCGTGCTGACCATCTCGGGCGAGCGCAAGTACGAGAAGGACGTCAAGGAAGAGAACGTACACCGCATCGAGCGCTCGTACGGCAGCTTCTCGCGCAGCTTCAGCCTGCCGACGCATGTCGATGTCGACAAGGTGCAGGCCCGGCTTGAGGACGGCGTGCTCGAGGTGCGCCTGCCGAAGACCGAAACGGCCAAGCCGAAGAGCATCGACGTGCAGTAAATCGGCCATCGTTGCGATGGCTGCAGGCCGCGGGATATCCCGCGGCCTTTTTATCTTGCCGAAGCTGGAAAGGCGGATGGGCTTGCGTCACACTCCGGCCATGCTCCAAGTGCGCCAGCTTTCCCTCGCCGTACCCTCTGCCCTTGGGCCGTTGCCGGCCGTGTCGGATGTTTCCTTCAGCCTGCAGCCGGGGCGGGTGCTGGGCCTGGTCGGCGAATCGGGCTGCGGCAAGACCCTGACCGCCCAGGCCATCCTGCGTCTGGGCGAGCACCAGGGCATCGTGCGTACCGGCGGCACCGTGCTGCTCGATGGCGAGGACGTGTTCGCGATGGAGGAGCTGCCGCTGCGCCGGCTGCGCGGCGGGCGCGTGGCCATGGTGTTCCAGGAACCGATGACGGCGCTGAATCCCGTGTTCTCGATCGGCAGCCAGATGACCGAGGTGATCCGCCTGCACCTGAAGCTGGACAAGGCGGCGGCGCGCGCGCGGGCCCTCGAGCTGCTGCAGAGCGTCGGCCTCACGGATGCCGGCGAACTGCTATCCCGCTATCCCGACGAGCTGTCCGGCGGCATGCGCCAGCGCGTGCTGATCGCCATGGCCATGGGTGCCGATCCCGACTACATCATCGCCGACGAGCCGACCACGGCGCTCGACGTGTCGGTGCAGAAGCGCATCATCCGCCTGCTGCGCGACCTGCAGCGCGATCGCGGCCTGGGCATGCTGCTGGTGACGCACGACTTCGGCATGGTGGCCGAACTGGCCGACGACGTGGCCGTGATGTATGCCGGCGAGATCGTCGAGGCAGGTCCCGTGGCCCAGTTGTTCGACCGGCCGGCGCACCCGTACACGCGGGCGCTGATGGGCTGCCGCCCGGGCGTGTCCGAACCGGGGGCGCCGCTGCCGGTGATTGCCGGCAACGTGCCG
>DATLWN010000045.1:0-14534 GCA_035576305.1 Mariprofundaceae bacterium | reverse complement strand
CCCATGCCACCCAGCGCCCCGGCCGGCGCCCGGTATCAGAAGCGAACATCCGCCCCCGCGCTGACGGCGATGCCGGCGGCCGGATAATAGGCATCCGTGCCCCCGGCCACGCCATAGGTGCTGTATTTGCGGTTCGTCAGGTTGTCCACGCGGGCGAACATCCGCACACGCTGCCAGCGATAGTTGAGCACGGCATCCGCCACCGCATAGCCCGGCAGCTTCGCATGCGTATTCGCCTGGTCGCTGATCAGGTACGAGTCTCCGACATAACGCAGGTTCAGCGTGGTGCCGAGATGGCCCGTCCAGTCGGCCGTCCAGCCGATGGCGGCCTGCTGCTGCGGCACGGCCGGAATCCAGTGGCCCCCGTAGTTGCCGCCCCGGAACTTGGCCACGGTATGGGTATAGCTCGCCGTCCACTGCAGCAGCTCGGAGGCGCGCCAGTGGCCGACGAGCATCCACACGTCGTGCCGGGTTCTGTCCGCATAGTTCTCGTTGGCGAACGTGGCCGGATTGTAATAGATCTCGTCGCTCAGATCGGCGCGGCTGAACGAGGCCTCGATCCATGCCCGATCCAGCGCATAGCGCAGGCTGGCCCCGACATGATGGCCGGTCTGCGGCCTCAGCGTTGGATCCAGCGTGCCGGAAAACAGGCTGAAGCGCTCGTCCAGCAGCGGAAAGCGCAGCGACTGCGCCATGTTCAGGCGCGCCAGCAGGTGATCGGTCAGGGCAAGCGAACCGCCGATGTCCCAGGCACCCTTGCGGTTGCTGATGGCGCTTGCGGCACCCATCATGAAACGGTCCCGGATGCGCTCCGTGCGCATGCCACCGGACAGGTTCCAGCGCCGGTCGGCACCCTGCAGGTGCAGATGGCCGTAATAGGCCTGGCGCAGGCGATCGAAGTCCGCGGCCGTGGGAAACGCCCCGCTATAGGTCCAGTTGCCGGTGCTGGTCGCAAGGTCGGCGCCCACGAGCGCCCGAATATGGATAATACCGGAATCGGTCTCGTAGCTGAGCTTCGGGCGCAATGAGCGCGTGTCGATCACGACATCGCCGATCGAGTTGTATGTCAGGTACTCGGAGTGCACCTGGCGCCGGCGGACCCCGCCGTCGATGTCCACGCCGAATCCGGAGTCGCCATGCCATCCCAGTCCCGCATCGAGAAAGCCGTCGTCGGTGCGGCTGAAATCCCGTGGCGTCAGGCTCTGCCGCCGATCCGCCGCCACCTGCGCCGCGGTCAGCGAACCGGGAAGGCCCGCCTGGTCGTGATGCTCGTTGCCGCTCAGGCGTAGGCTGAAACCAGCCGGCAGGTCGGCCTCGGCGCGCATGCCGCCGTCCACCCGCTCGAAGCGACTGTTGACACGGTAGCCATCGGTATGGAACCCCGAGACATTGGCCTCGAGCCGCGTGCTGCCGCTGCCGGAGCCGATGCTGGCCTCGACACCGCTGCCGCCGAAGGAGCCGCCGCGTACGGAGACATGTCCGCCTGCTTCCGGGATGCGCGTGATGATGTTGATCACGCCGCCGACCGCGCCGTTGCCGTACAGGCTGGCGCCGCCGCCGTGCACGATCTCGATACGCTCGATCTGGTCCAGCGGGATCTGGGTCCAGTCGACGCCCGAGAGATCCGGGCTGTTGACGCGCCGCCCATCGATCAGCACCACGCTGTTGGCCGGAGCCGATTCGCCGAAGCCGCCGAGATCCACCGAGGACTTGGCGCCGACGCCGGAGGTGTCGCGCACGACGATGCCGGCCTGCCCGTTCAGCAGATCGACGACGTTCTCGGCATGGCTGGCCGCGATGGCTTGGCGGCTGATGACGGTGACCGGCACCGACGCCTGGGCCGAAGAGGCCGCCTGACCCTCGGCCGTGACATTGATGACGCCCAGATCGCTGGTGGCCGCCATGGCCGCTGGCATGGCCGCCAGACCCCAGCCCAGGGCAAGTAGCCCCCGGACCCCATACCGGATCATGTTGTTGTTCACTCTGAATGCTCCTTTCGCGCCCGCCGCGCATGGTGATATGCGGGCAGGATCGACGCGAAAGGAATCCGGGTGTCATCGCTGACAGGCCAGGAACCACCTCCCGCCGAGGCATGCCCGTGACGGCGTGAATCACGCCTTGCCGCGGGCCGGTCTCCTGGCTTGCCTTCCTCCGCCTCCATCCATGCCTTCCCGGTTGCCCAGTGGCGTACGGATGGATTTGTCAGGCCTACAGTTGCGGGGGCAGCGCCGGAATGGGTCAACGACCGCACCGGACTTCCCGTTTCACCCTGCCGCCGGAAGGCGGTCAGGGCACCCGAAGCATGGGAACCAATCTAGCTATCGGATACGGATTGTCGAGATGATTAAGCGCTAATTGATGCTGGGCCGGCGCGCATAGTCCAGCCAGGCGTCCAGGTCGATCGTTTTATCCCGCAGCACGTGATCACGGGAGTTCTCGTCACGCAGCATGCTGGTCAGCACATAGCCTTTCTGGCTGTTGCCGCTCCGCAGATTGTCGAGATTCGGCTTGGCCATATCCTTCAGGCCATGATCCTCGGCGGCCTTGAACAGGCGCGCCGCCTCGCTGGCATCCGCCCGGGTGCCCCGGCCGCTTGCCAGCATGTACGCCAGTGAATTCTCGGCTGCCGCCAGACCCTGGTCCGCCGCCTTCCGGTACCAGTACACCGCCGTCTTGTCATCCTGGGCCACGCCCTCGCCCATGCGGTACATATTGGCCACGTTGTATTCAGCCAGGGCATAGTTGGCCACGGCACCCTGCATGTACAGGCCGAACGCCTTGCCCAGATCGTATGGTACGCCGTGGCCATCCTGGTACAGGGTGGCCAGGTTGTTCATGGCGGCGACATCCCCGTGCGCGGCCGCCTGTCTGAAAAGGGCCGCAGCCTTTTGCGGGTCCGCCTGGATGCCCTGCCCCTTCATATAGAGAATGCCCAGATTGAACATCGCGTCGTCATAGCCCTGGTCCGCCGCCTGCTGATACCACTTGGCCGCCTCGGCCGCATTCTGGCCCTCGCCGCGCCCGAGCTCGTAAAACAGGCCAAGCAGCCATTTGGCCCTGGCATTGCCCCCGGACTCCGCCTTGTCCAGCCATTGGCCGGCAAGGTCATCATTGCGTTCCACGCCGATCCCCCGGGCATACATCAGCCCCAGGTTGTACTGGGCCATGGTGCTGTCGCCTGCAGCGGCATTCAGCCAGTGCACGGCCTGACCCATGTTGACGGGGCCTGGCCGGCCCAGCACATACATGATGGCCAGGCTGTTCTGGGCCTCGGGGATCCCGGCCATGGCCGCTTTCCTGAAGGCATCCAGCGCCTTGGTATCGTCACGGCTCACGCCGATACCCTGCTGATACAGGATGCCGAGGTTGTACCATGCCATCATCACGCCGGCATTGGCTGCCTGTTCGAGCCATGCAAAGGCCTTGCCCCCATCGACGGGAACCCCCTTCACGGCGCCGCCGTAGATGGCCCCCAGCGCGGCTGCAGCCTGCATATTCCCCTGCCTCGCCGCCGCCGTATACCAGTCCATCGCCTTGTCCAATTGCCCGGGCGTGCCCACCAGCGTCTCCGCCAGTTGGAACTGTGCCTCGGACTGGCCGGATTGCGCGGCACGCACCAGCCAGCTCTGGGCCAGGTTGTCATCCCGTGTGACGCCGACCCCCTTGCTGTACATCATCGCCAGGCGGTACTGCGCATGGGCATCCCCGCCCTTTGCATCGTTCTGGATATGGTTGACGATCTGCTGCGTGTAATTCTCGGCATCGGTATTGCCGGCTTGGGCCGCCTCCCAGGCCCAGCGCAAGGCCTCGAAGTCGTTTTGCGACGTACCGCGCCCCTCCATGGCAAACACGGCCATGCGGTACTGCGCGTCGGGAACGCCCTGCTCGGCGGCCAGACGATACCAGTGGGCCGCCTCCGAATCGTCCGGGCGCGGCACCCCGCGGCCGGCCTCGTATTCCATACCGAGCTTGTACTGGGCCTCGGCGTATCCATGCTGGGCCGCCAGCCTCAGCCAGCGCACCGCCTCGGCATCGTCACGATCCACGCCCATCCCCGACTTGTAGAGCAATCCCACGTAGTACTGGGCCTCGGTATCGCCACGACGGGCGGCGGGCTTGAAGTCCTTCATCGCTTCCTTGTAATCGCCCTTGTCATAGGCGGCCTTGCCCAGCCTGACCGCCTTGCTGTCGGAAATCTGGTAGCCGCTGCCGGAAACTGCGAAGTAAACCAGGCCCGCGCCCACGAGCACGAAGGCGGCCACGATGGCAGCAACCCTGACCAGATTCATACGCCCTCCCGATGTGGGTACACTAGCAGCATCTACTTATAATCCCAGATCGGCCCATATCTCGTCGACATGCTGCTTGACCTCTGCGCTCATCGTGATCGGCCGCCCCCATTCCCGGCTGGTCTCCCCCGGCCACTTGTTGGTGGCATCGATGCCGACCTTCGATCCCAGCCCCGCCACCGGGGAGGCGAAATCAAGGTAGTCGATCGGCGTGTGTTCGGCCATCGTGAAGTCGCGCGCCGGATCGCAGCGGGTCGATATCGCCCAGATCACCTCCGCCCAGGAGCGGCAATCGATATCGTCGTCGACCACGATGATGAACTTGGTATACATGAACTGGCGCAGATAGGACCAGATGCCGAACATCACGCGCTTGGCATGCCCCGCGTAGCCTTTGCGGATCGACACCACCGCCACGCGATAGGAGCAGCCCTCCATCGGCAGGTAGAAATCGGCGATCTCCGGAAACTGCTTCTTCAGGATGGGCACGAATACCTCGTTGAACGCCAGCCCCAGCACGGCCGGCTCGTCCGGCGGCTTTCCGGTATAGGTCGAATGGTAGATGGCGTCACGACGCATGCTCATCGTCTCCACCGTGAACACCGGGAAGCGCTCCACCTCGTTGTAGTAGCCGGTATGATCGCCGAACGGCCCTTCCTCGGCGTATTCGTCCAGCGATACGTACCCCTCGAGTACGATCTCGCTGGAGGCCGGTACCTGCAGCGGCACGCTCAGGCAGTCGGCCAGCACCGTTTTGTCGCCGCGCAGCAGGCCCGCGAACTGGTATTCGGACAGGGTATCGGGGATCGGGGTGACGGCGGCGAGGATCGTGGCCGGATCGGCGCCGATGACCACGGCGCAGGGAAAGCGCTCGGCCCCCGCCCGAGCGGCCTCCTGGTGATCCTGCGCCCCACCGCGATGCTTCAGCCAGCGCATGATCAGCTTGTTTTTGCCGATCACCTGCTGGCGGTAGATGCCGAGATTCTGCCTGTCCTTGTGCGGGCCGCGGGTCACCACCAGGCCCCAGGTGATCAGCGGCCCGACATCCTCCGGCCAGCAGGTCTGCACCGGCAGCCGCCCGAGATCCACGGCATCGCCCTTCAGCACCACCTCCTGCCATGGTGCCTTCTTGACCGTCTTGGGGCTCATGTGCAGCACGTTCTTCAGCACCGGCCATTTGTCCCATGCATCGCGAAGGCCCTTCGGCGGCTCCGGCTCCTTCAGGTAGGCGAGCAACTCGCCGATCTCCCCGAGCTCGCTCACCGATTCGCGCCCCATGCCCAGCGCGATGCGCTCCGCGGTCCCGAACAGGTTGGCGAGCAGCGGCATGCGGCTTCCCTCGACGTTTTCGAACAGCAATGCCGGCCCGCCGGCCTCCAGCACGCGGCGGGCGATCTCCGTCACCTCCAGCTCCGCCCGCACCGGCGTGCGGATGCGCTTGAGCTGACCACGCCGTTCCAGCTCCGCCAGGAAGGCGCGGAGATCAGGAAAACTCATGCGCCCGGCCCGGAGTCGCGGATGTCGAACACCGTATCCAGCTTGGCCAGGGTGAACACGTCGCGCACCGTATCGCTGAGCCCCGTCAATACGAACTCGCCACCGGAGGCGCGGCTCCACTGCAGCCCCTCGACCAGCGTGGCGATACCGGAGGAGTCCATGAAGTCCACGCCGTTCAGCGCCACATACACCGAGTGCACCCCGTCCGTCAGCAGCGGCTTGAGCCTGTTGCGCAGCTTGGA
Source organism: Mariprofundaceae bacterium (assembly GCA_035576305.1). GTDB lineage: Bacteria > Pseudomonadota > Zetaproteobacteria > Mariprofundales > Mariprofundaceae > DATLWN01. The sequence continues at coordinate 8,506 of DATLWN010000045.1, read as the reverse complement.
CGAGGTATGGATATTGACCCGGCCGCTCACCCTGAGCAGCACCGTATCCGCGGCCGGCCGCTCTTCCTGTATATCGATTTCCAGATTCATGCCCCTTTCCCTCTCGTTCAGATCAATGCCACCAGGTGCCAGCGGTTGCCATCCGCCAACGCCTGATGATGTACCTCATCCATCACGGCGTGAATCAGGCAAAGGCCGAGCCCGCCCGGCTTGACCAGCTCATCCTCACCGCGTGATTTGACCTCCAGCCGCCCGGGATCCCCGATGCCGGGGGCGTAATCCCGGAAGAAGAAGGACAGCCGCCGCCGGCCGTCCGCGCCCCGGCCGAGTACGGCCTCCATCTCCACGCGCCCCCGCTCACCGGCATAACCGTGGCGCATGATATTGGCGAACAGTTCATCCACCGCCACCGCCACCCGGTTGGCGCGCACCGGATCCATACCGGCCCGCACCGCCATCAACTCCGCCATCGACTGCAACACGTGTACGCAATCGCTGCAGGCATCGATATTGCACGAAATCCTGGCCTCGCAAACATCCGCCTGTTCCGTCATGGTGTCCCCGCGGTCGGCGCCACCTGTTCCGCGCCGAGGGCATCGAGCCGCTTCTGCCATTGCATACGCGCATCGCCCGTCGTCAGGGCCACCAGGGCCGTCAGGGCCCGGCGCTGGGCGGCCCTGTCCTGCAGGTCCCGGTAGATGGCCAGCGCCCGTTCCATGGCATCCTGCCGGTCGTCAGCCGCGCCCTCCCCGGAAGCCAGCATCATCAGGGCATCGGCGGCCACGCGCGGCGCCCCCGCCTGACGGCACAGCTTCAGCGTCTGCTGCAGCTCGGCACGGCTTGTGCTCTCGTCCTTTGCCGCACGAGCAGCCATGGCCAGGCCCAGATGCGCCCTGGCCTGCAGCACGATGCCGGCGCGATCGCTGCCTGCCTTATGCAGCGCCCGCCCATAGGCCTGGCGCGCCCCGCCGATATCGTGGCGGTATAGCGCCAGCCTGCCCGCACTCAGCTGCACATCGGCCGGCCAGTCCGCCCGGACGTCGATGGCGGGCACATCGGTCAGCATCCCGGCCCTGGCCTGATCCAGGGCCAGCGCCAGGCGGGAGCGTGCAGCCATGACATCCAGCCTGTTGCGTTGCGCCAGGCCCAGGGCCTGTTCCAGTTCCTGTCTTCCCACCTCGCGCTTCCCCGCTGCCAGGCGTGCCATGCCGAGGTTATAGTGGGCCAGCACGACCGCAGGCGTGTCATCGGCCATCTGGGCCGCCACCAACTCCCGCTCGAAACCGCGCTCGGCCGCATCCCAGCGCTCGCGCTGCATGGCCGACACCCCCACCATGGCGAACGACCGTGCCGATTCGGCATACGGATTCTCCACCACCGGCGCATGCCGGCTACTGCCGCCACAGGCCGTGAGCAGCCCTGCCAGCGCCACGGCCGGTACCAGCGACAGCCGTCTCACGGCTGGGTCCCTCCCGTCAGCGGCGGCGCCACCGTCTCCGTTTCGCTTGCCTTGTGGTTCGGGGCCTCGCCGCCGCCGAACAGCCACGAACCCCTCAGGTTCTTCAACAGGCCCTGCATCTCCTCGATGGTCTCGCGCGATTGCCGTGCCAGACCCGGCAATTCCGGTGTCAGCTCCGACAGGTCGGCGGCCACCGTATCCAGGGAGCGGGTCAGCTCATCCACATGCCCGAGCAGCACGTTGATCTGTGCCATGGTGTGTTGCCCCTGCTGGCCCACGCTTTTCGACAGGGGTTCCAGGTTGTCGAGGATGCGCGAAGTCACCCGCAGGGAGCGGGACAGGTCCTCGACCATCTTCTTGTCCTTGGCCGTCTTGGCGATCGCCTGCAGCTCACCCATCACGGCGGAGAAACGTTCCACGGCCTGCTCGATCTGCTCGCCGTTGATCTTGCCCAGCTGGCGCATGCCGGACAGCGCCACGCGCAGATCCCCATGCGGATCGTTGGCCCACTTCGCGAGGCTCGCCATCTCGCTCAGCAGCACATTGGCATTCTCCACCGCCGGCTTCAGGTCACGCAGCAGCTGCTCGATCGTCGCCTCCGTCTGATAGTCGACCTTCTCGCCATCATGCAGCGGGCGCTTCTTGGTATCCCCGGCCGTCAGCTCCACCGTGGATTCGCCGATCCAGCCCTCCTTGACGAGGCGCGCCGCCGCCCCTTCGTGCAGCATGTGCCGGTAACGGTCCAGCAGCTGCATGTACACGATCACCTCGCCCTGTTCGCGCAGCTCGATATCGCTGACCCGGCCGATGGTGAAGCCCTGGAACTGGACGGCCTGACCGGTAAAGAACGACATCGCCGACGGTGGGCTGACGATGAGGGTGAACTTCTTGGCGAACACGTTCGTCTGCAGGCTGACGACCAGGAGCAGCAGCACCAGGGCGCCGATCCCCAGCAGCACGAACCATCCGACCTGGCGGCGCATGCCCGCCACATAGTCGCGCCCCACCTTCAATGCGCCCTCCTCATGCCGTTTCCGGCTGCAACACCAGCGTGCGGTCGAACCGCACACCGGAACCCTCGTACTCGGTCGAGGTCAGGTACAGCAGGCCCGACCCCAACCGCCGCAAGGCCTCGATGGCCAGGTCCCGGAAATGCATCTGCCTTTCCGGCGACATCCCCACATGGATCTCCTGCGCCACGATAATGGCCGGATGCATCAACATGCAACGACCGAGGCTGACCAGGGCGTGCGTGTACCCGGAACGCTCCCCGGCCTGCTCGTGCAGGATATCCGCCAGCCCGATAAACTCCGCCACCGCTTCCACCTCCTGTTCCGCCCTGGCGATCTTCCCGGCATCCCCATGATACAGGAAGGGCAGCAACAGATTCTCGCGCAGGCTCAGATTGGCCAGCAAGCCCCGGCGCCGGATCATGATGCCGACATAGGCATGAAACTCCGGCGTATCGGCCCGGAACTTTCCCTGCTCCGTCTCCATCCAGACCTGCCACGCCTCAGGCTCGCCGCCGGACGGCACGTTGATGATCCGCTCCATCATCGCGTGCTGGCAGGCCTCATCCATGATCAGCCTCACATGCTCGCCGATGCCAACGGAGGATTCCGGCAGCTCGACATCGGCCAGCTGCAGCTTCCGCCACCACAGGGCCTCACGCATGCCCCCTCCTCACCCCAGGCTGCTGGCGAGCACCGTCAGCCCGTCCAGGAACAGCACGATCATCAACGAACCCAGAACGCCGTAGGTGGCACGCACGGGGATCTGGTTGGGATTGTCACCGACGCGGCCGGCCTGATCCAGCAACATGCCGCAGCTGAGCAGGGGATACAGCAGTCCCTTGCCCGCCATCATCAAGAGCTCCGCCAGCGTCGTACCCTGGCGCACATCGATCAGGTATTCGTTGAAATTCAGGGTGTAGGTCCAGGAGACCACGAGTCCCCCGACCCACAGGGCGATGGCCACGAACATGAAGGTCAGGATCAGGCCGCACAGGGCGAATGCCATCATGCGCGGCCAATACAGGTACTCCTTGCGGCTGATGCCGAGGCTGCGCAGCAGCAGGTCCTCGCCGCGGATATGCATGGTGCCCACCTCGGTCACCACGGCGACACCGGAGCGGGCCAGCAGGAACACCGCGATGATCAGCGGCGCCATCTCCTGCACCAGCACGCCGTTGACCAGGCGGCCGATCAGGGACAGGTCGCCGATGCCCTTGGCAAAGGTCACGATGTTGTACACCGTCAGCACCCCGGCGCCGAGGGAGAGCAGCAACACCCACAACAGGCTCTGCACGCCGGTGAAATAGATCTGCCGGATCATCACCGCCACCACGGCCGGCCGATGGATCCAGCGCAGGCGGACCCCCGTCGCCAGCACCAAGAACACGAAGTCCAGGAAGCGCCGCACACCCCGCGCCAGAACGAGGGTTTGCTCCCCCACGCGGTCGGCGCGCCAGTTCCACGCTTCCAGCCATTGCCGGCCCGGTAATTCCCCTCGCTGCTGCATAGCCTCTTTATAGGCCCTCGCCATGCAAACGCAAGCGTTGGCATCCATGGAAAACCGGTGGCACAAGGCCGCTGTTCGCTTGCGCCACCATACGGCCTTGAGTAGCGTCCGCCTTCCACTCCAAGCCATATCGGCCAACCAACAAACCGGGGAAACTCATGCTCGAAACCATGCGCACTCACGCCCAGTCCTGGATCGCCAAACTGATCCTGTGGGCCATCGTCCTGTCCTTCGGGCTGTGGGGTATCGGCGATTATTTCCTGGGCAGCCGCGTGGAAACCGTGGCCTCCGTCGATGGCGAACCGATTCACGATCCGGAGTTTGCGCAGGCCTACGAGCGGGCGACGAACAGATACCGCGTCATGCTGGGCAAGCAGTTCTCCAAGGAGCTGATGGAACGGCTGCACGTTCGGGAGAACACGCTGCAGACACTGATCAACCGTCGCCTGATCCTGATCGAGGCCGGCAAGCTCGGCCTGGTCACGCCCGACAGCGCCGTGCTGAACGAGGTGGAGCACAACCCGAACTTCCTGACCAACGGCAGCTTCGATCCGGCCCGCTACCGGATCATGACCCGAAACATGGGCTTCCGCTCCCCGCAGGAATATGAAAGCCAGCTCAAGGTCGACCTGCTGGCGCTCTCGCTGGAAAGGGGCATCATGGATTCGGCCCCGGTCAGCGAGGCGGATATCCGCGCCGACTTCGACCGCCAGTTCGAAAAGCGCGTCATCGCCGCCGTCGTCGTCGATCCCGCCTCCTTCGAGAAGAAGATCAGCGTCTCCGACGCCGATGTCCGTGCCTACTACGACGCGCACAAGGACGACTACCGCTCACCGCTGCGCCTGAAGATGCTGGCCGTGGACATCTCCCCGGAGGAGGTGGCCAAGGGCATCTCCGTCGATGACGCCGAATTGCACAAGGTCTACGAAAAGAACCTGTCCGCATACATGCAGCCGGAGCAGCGCCGCGCCCGCCATATCCTCATCCGCGTCAGTCCCACGGCCAGCAAGACCGTCCTCGCCGCCGCACGCAAGCGCATCGAGGCCATCCAGGCCAGGCTGAAGGCGGGGGTGGACTTCGCCAAGCTCGCCAAGAAATACTCCGAGGACTCGACGGCCGCCCAGGGCGGCGATCTGGGCTATTTCACCAAGGGCACGATGGTGGCCGCCTTCGACAAGGCGGTATTCTCGATGAAGCCGGGCCAGATCAGCGATATCATCGAGACGCCGTTCGGCTATCACCTGATCCAGCTGGAGGACATCAAACCGGCGGCCCCGAAGCCCTTCGCCGATGTCAAGGACAAGATCCGCGAGGATTTGATCCAGCAGAAGGCCAAGGACGAGGCCTACAAGCTTTCCGAGGACCTGGACGACGCACTGGGCAGGATGCCCGAGCTGAAGGACGCGGCCGCTTCCCTGAACCTGCCGGTGCAGGAAATCGGCCCGGTCAGCGCCCAGGAGGCCATGAACAACAAGCTGCTGACCAGCGATCCGGAGCTGCGCGCCAAGGCCTCCGCCATGAAACCGGGTGACCCGGTCGACGTGCTCGACCTCGCCAACGGCCACTACGCCGCGGTGGAGGTGACGCAGCGCCTGGAGCCCGCCGTACTGCCCTTCGAGCAGGTGGCGGCACGGGTCCGGGCCGATGCCGAGCAGGCCGCAGCCGACAAGATGGCGCGCGATACCGCCGACAAGCTGCTGCGTGAAGGCGCCGGCAAGACCGTGGACCAGATCGCCCAGGCTTCCGGCCAGCCGAAATTCCTGTCCAAGCCCGTGCGCAGCAATGGTCTCGGGGATGATGCCTCATGGCTGACGTCCGAGGTGCGCGATGCCGCCTTCTCCACTCCCAAGGGGCAGTGGGCGGATCACGTGATCGAGGTGCCGAACGGCCTGGCGCTGGTCCGGGTCGAGGATGTCATCGCGCCGGATCAGGGCGAATACGCCAAGGAGCGCGACGCCATCACCCTCGATGTGGCCCGGAGCATGGGAGCGGTGCGTTTCGCCCGCTGGATGGCCTCGGTGCGCGCGCGCCACAGCATCAAGGTGAACACGCAGGCCCTGGACCGATTCTGATGTCCGGTATCGAGCGCCCGCTTCCGGGCAAAAAAAACCGGGCATGCGAGCACGCCCGGCCTGTGACCTGGTGGAGCCAGGCGGGATCGAACCGCCGACCTCTTGCATGCCATGCAAGCGCTCTCCCAGCTGAGCTATGGCCCCGATGAGAACCGTCGAACGTTCTCGTGAGGGCGCGCATTCAGCCATGCGTGCTGCCCGCTGTCAACACTCGGGGATGAAGCGATGCGCAGCGTAGAAACGCCGTACCGACTGCACGTGCGCATCCGCTCGGCGGACTGCGAAACGCCCGTCTCGGCCTTCTCCGCACTGCGCGGCCAGGGCAACTGCTTCCTGTTCGAAAGCGCCGAGGGCGGTGAACACTGGGGCCGTTACAGCATCATCGGTTTCGACCCGGATACCATCGCCTACGAGCAGGACGAGGCCCTGCACCTGCGCTACCGCGACGGCTCGCATGAGACGGTGGCCGGAGGCGACATCCTCGCCTGGCTGCGCAGCACCGTGATCGCCCGCCCGGCCATCGAGGCCGAAGGGCTGCCGTTCTCCGGCGGCGCGGTCGGCTATTTCGCCTACGATATCGTGCACCGCTTCGAACCGACCGGACGCAGCCTCGAGGCTGCCGAGGAGCCGGTGGCCGCCTTCATGCTCATCGACCGTTTCGTGGTCTTCGACAGCCTGCGCGGCATCATGCACCTGTGCGTGCTGTCGGATGGTGATGCTGCCGAGGTGGAATCGCAGCTCGATGGCATCGAGCAGGCCCTGAACACGGCCCCGCGCCCGGCGCCACTGCGCCCGGATGCCGCAGGGCAGGCCGAGATGCATCCAAAGGCGCATATGCGCCCGGACGAGTTCGAGGCCATGGTGGAGAAGGCCAAAGAATACATCCTGGCCGGCGACATCTTCCAGGTGGTGCTGTCCCAGCGCTTCTCGGCGAAGCTCGCCTGCGATCCGCTGCTGGTCTACCGGGCGGTACGCCACATCAACCCGTCGCCCTACCTGTTCTACCTGCAGATGGACGACACGGTGCTGGTCGGTTCCTCGCCCGAGATCCTGGTGCGCAAGACCGGGGATCGCGCCATCGTGCGCCCGATCGCCGGCACCCGCCCGCGCGGCAAAACCGACGAGGAGGACCTGCGCCTGGAGCAGGAGCTTCTGGCCGACACCAAGGAACTGGCGGAGCACGTGATGCTGGTCGATCTGGGGCGCAACGACCTGGGCCGGGTCTGCGAATACGGGTCGGTGGCCGTGCACGAGTCGATGACCATCGAGCGCTACTCGCACGTGATGCACATCGTCTCCGAGGTGGAAGGCCGGCTGCGCCCGGATGTCGACGCCATCGACCTGCTCGCGGCCACCTTCCCGGCCGGCACCGTGTCCGGCGCCCCCAAGGTGCGGGCGATGCAGATCATCGAGGAGCTGGAATCGGAGGACCGGGGGCCCTATGCGGGCTGCGTCGGCTACATCTCGTTCGGGGGTACGCACATGGACACGGCGATCACCATCCGCACCGCCGTGATCCGGGACGGGCGCATCAGCGTGCAGGCCGGCGCCGGCATCGTCGCCGACTCCGACCCGGCCTCCGAGCACCGGGAGTGCGTCAACAAGGCCATGGCGATGTTCCGCTCGATCGCCCTGGCCGAGGGGCAGCGCTGATGACAACGCTGGTCATCGACAACTACGATTCATTCACCTTCAACCTGGTGCAGTATCTGGGCGAGCTGGGCGAGCTGCCCGAGGTGTTCCGCAACGACCAGATCACGCTGGACGAGATCGCCGCCATGCACCCGGCGCACATCGTCATCTCCCCGGGCCCGTGCACGCCGGCCGAGGCCGGCATCTCGGTGGAGCTGATCCGCCGCTTCTCGGGCGAGATCCCCATCCTCGGCGTCTGCCTCGGCCACCAGTCGATGGGCGTGGCCTTCGGCGGCAACGTCATCCGGGCCCCACGCCTGATGCACGGCAAGACCAGCCTGATCCACCATGACGGGTCCGGCATCTTCGCGGGGATCCCCTCGCCGTTCACCGCCACGCGCTACCATTCGCTGATCGTCGAGGAGCCGCTGCCGCCGGCACTGGTGCGCACGGCCTGGACCGAGGAGGGTGAGCTGATGGGCATGCGCCACTTTGAGCACCCGACATTCGGCGTGCAGTTCCACCCGGAATCGATCCTCACCGAGCACGGCCACAGGATGCTGGCCAACTTCCTGCAGTTCCGCGCATGAGCATGGCCATGCAGGATGCCCTGCGCATGGTGCAGGCAGGCAATGCGCTGAGCGAGGGCGAGGCGGAGCAGGTCTTCGCGGCCATCATGGCCGGCGAGGCCACCCCGTCGCAGATCGGCGCCCTGCTGATGGGCCTGTCGATCCGCGGCGAAACGCCCGAAGTCGTGGCCGGCGCCGCCCGCGCCATGCGTGCCGCCGCCACCACCATCCATCCGCATGCACGCCCCCTGCTC
>DATLWN010000044.1:0-5839 GCA_035576305.1 Mariprofundaceae bacterium | reverse complement strand
ATGGCCCGGCGCCTGCCGATCAGGCGGTTGAACAGCGTGGATTTGCCCACATTGGGGCGGCCGACGATGGCGACGACCGGCAGCCTGGCGAACGGCGATTCGTTCATGCCGCGCCGTCCCGCTCAGTGCAGGAAATACAGGGACCCCAGATCATTGCGCAGGATGACGCCATGGGACTCGGCGACCGGGGCGCGGTCGAAATGCCCCTTGAGGCGCAGGTGGCCGAGCACATGCCCCTGTTCATCCACGCGGTAGACCGAGCCCCTGTCGTCCGCGACCCACAGGGCCTGGTTCCACAGCACCGGCCCGACCAGCTCGCCGGGCGTCAGCTGCGTCTTCCACAGCGTGCTGCCGCTGGCGGCGTCCAGCGCCTGCAGGGCGCCGTGGCTGTCCGCGGCATAGACGACATTGCCGGCCACCACCGGCGTGGACTTCAGCGAGATCTGGCGGTGCTGCTGGCGGCTGCCGTCCTGCTTGGACAGGAAATAGCTGTCCCCCTGATACAGGGACACCAGATAGGCCCCCGCCCCGCCGCCGTAGGCCGGCACATCGACCGCCGCGGCCAGCGGCACCTTCAACTCGCTCAGCACCACGGCATTGTCGTCCAGCATCAGCTGCTGGCGCCACAGCAGGTCGCCGGTATCGGCCTTGATGTCCGCGACATCGCCGTTGTTGAACAGCGCCACGATGGTGTTGCCGTCGACCAGCGGCGACGGCGCCATGTACATGCCCAGTCCGCCGGGGATGCCGGCATAGCTCCAGCGCTTCTCGCCCTTCGGGGAGAAGCGGTAGATGCGGTTGTCCCCGGTGGCCACGATGATATCGCCATCGATCAGCACGGGATCGGCCATCATCAGCGACGACAGCGGCTGCTTCCAGCTGATCGCGCCCGCCACCACGTCGATGCAGTACATCGTGCCGTCCATATCCCCGGTCACGACATGCCGGTCATCCAGGGCCACCATGCCCGAATCGGAGGGCGCATCGATCGGGATGCGCCGGACCTCGGAGCCGCTCGCGTCGTAGACGTGCACGCGCGCATCGTGGCCGGCGATCACGATCAGGTCCCCGCCGGGGGCATGCACGACCACGGGCGCGCTGAAGGCCCGCGGCGAGGCCTGGGCGCGCTGGTCGACATTGACCTCCCAGGCCTTGTCGATACCGGAATCTCGGGAGAAGGCCGGCAGCTGACCGCTACCGCCCGGGGCACGGCCCGTGGCGCAGGATGCCAGCAGCAGCGACAGCATCGCCACCCTCAGCAGCGGGAAGAACATGGGCTTCGGCATGGTTCCGGGCCTCAGCTTCCGGCCGGGGTGTTCTTGGCCTCGAGCGCCTGCAGTTCACTGTCGATACGCCGTTGCAGGGCATCGTCATGGGACGGGGCCGCCTGGGCCAGCTTCAGGTGGCTGAGCTTGCCCGTCGCATCGGCACTGGCCTCGGCCAGCAGGAACTGGCGCAGCTGCTCATAGTCGGCACCGACGCTGTCCTTGAGCAGGGGCGTGGCCTGATCGGGCTTGCCCTCATCCAGCCACAGCCGCGCCAGATCGAGCCTGGCCTGCCAGACCCATTCCGGCATGCTCTTGGAATTGTCGATGACCGCCTGCAGATGCTGTTTGGCATGCGCGGCATCCAGCCGTGCCAGCTGCATCTCGGCCATCGCCGTATAGGCGGTGCCGAAATGCCTGTCGACCAGGGCCTGTAGCAGCTTCTGCCTGTCGCTGTCCTTGACCACGGAGAGGGCCTGATAATAGATGGTCGCCGCCGCATTGCGCTCGGACCGGGCCTTGTTGATCCACAGCGCCGCACCGGCCAGCAGCAGCGCGAACGCGACGAGAGCCGCAACCAGCTGCGACTGATGGCGCTTCGCCCAATCCACAAGCTGGGCGTTGCGCATGTCGCGCTTGAGCTCCTCCATGTCGAAGGCCGAGTGCTCCTCGGCCTTGGGGGCGGCCCCCTTCGGGGCGGATTTCGATGCGGTGGATCTGGAAACCTTGTCGTTCACGTGGATCGCCTTCCTAATGTTCGGGTTCAGACTGCGCCAATGGGCCGTCCGCCGGCGCGTTTGCAGCCTAGGGCCCGGTGCCCTCGTGTCAATGTCATCCGTCCGCCGGCACCGGCGTCTCGGGCTGTTTGGAGCGCTCGCGGATGATCACCAGCACGCTGTGGATCAGCGCCGCCATCGGAATGGCGATGAACACGCCCACCACCCCCCACAGGCTGCCGAACACCAGCACGGCCACGATGATGGCGATCGGATGCAGGTTCACCATCTCGGAGAACAGCCAGGGGATCAGCACATTGGCATCGATGGCCTGGATCACGGCATAGGCCAGGATGCTGTAGGCGGTCATGTCCGACCATCCCCACTGGAAGAAGGACAGCAGGATCACCGGCACCGTCACCACCGCCGCCCCGATGAACGGCACCCATACCGAGATGCCGGTCAGCGTGCCGAGCAGCAGCGCATACTCGTGGCCCATCAGCCAGAATACCAGGCCCATGCTGCCGCCGATCACCAGCGATTCCCAGAAGCGGCCGCGGATGTAGTTGCCGATCTGCACGTCCACCTCGTCCCAGACCCTTCTCAGCAGCACATGCTCGCGCGGCAGGAACTGCAGGCCCCAGTCGATCAGCTTCTGCTTGTCCTTGAGCAGGAAGAACACCAGCACCGGCACCAGCACCGCATAGACCAGCAGCGTGATCAGCCCCGGGATCGAGGCCAGCGAGAATTTCAGCAGCGCTCCGCCCCATTCCTGGACCTTGATGGCCATCGAGCCGACCATCTGCTGCACATATCCGGGGTTCAGCCAGCGCGCATAGTGCTCCTGGAAGGCATGCAGTAGGTCGCGCAGCGACTGCACATACAGCGGCACCTGGGCGATCAGGCGGCCGACCTGATCGGAGAGCAGCGGCAGCACGGTCAGCAGCGCGAACAGCACCATCAGCAGCGCCCCGAAGCAGACCAGCAGTACGGCTGGCAGCGGCGGCATGCGCAGGCGCACCAGCAGCGACACGACGCCGTCCAGCACGTAGGCCAGGGCCAGGGCCACCAGCAGCGGCGCCAGGATATCGGCGAACACCATCAGCAGCGCAAAGATGATGGCCAGCGACACCAGCAGCATCACCAGCTGCGTATCGGCCAGGCGGGCCTGCACCCAGCCTAGGAATTGCTGCATGCCTCACCCCGGTTGCCGGCGGCCACCAGCCAGGCCGCAGCGAGCGTGGCGATCAGGTGCAGCACGGCGCTGATGCCGTGCCAGGTGCCGAAACGGATACGCAGCGGGTCATCCTTCGCCAAGGTGTCGAAGCCGTGGCCGATCTGCGCCTTCAGGTCGGCGATGACCGGCGTGATCGCCCACTCGTTGACGGCCACCAGCAGCAGGACCAGGCCCAGCACCATCCAGGCGGAGCGCGGCGCCCCGCCCTGGCGCCACCAGAAGGCGGCGACGGCGAGGGCCAGGATCACCACGGTGCGGTTGGCCACGTGAAAGATATCGCCGGCCAGCATGCCGGCCAGATAGGTGGAACCGGCCTTGGCGAACAGGATCGGCGCCACGACGAAGCCTGGCACCACGAGCAGTCCCAGAAGCAGCGCCAGGCTCAGGCGCAGCCCGCCGGCGCGCAGGCAGGACGCGCTCAGCGCCACGGATGCATGCGCTCAGAGATAGCGCACCTCCTGCACCTCGTACTCGCGCTCGCCGCTGGGGGCGCGCACCACCACGGTGTCCCCCTCCTCCTTGCCGATCAGGGCCCGGGCGATCGGGGAAGTGATGGACACCCGGCCCTGCTTGATGTCGGACTCGTCGACGCCGACGATCTGGTACTCGACCTCGTTGCCGGAATCCAGGTCGATCAGGGTCACGGTGGCGCCGAACACGATCTTCTCGGCATCGATGGTCGTGGGATCGATGATGTGGGCACGCGCCAGCTTGTCCTCCAGCTCGGCGATGCGCCCCTCGTTCAGCCCCTGGTCCTCCTTGGCCGCGTGGTATTCGGCATTCTCGGAAAGGTCGCCGTGCGCACGCGCCACCTCGATCGCCTGCACGATCTGCGGGCGCTTGACGCTCTTGCGCTCGGCCAGCTCCTGGCGGAGCTGCTCGGCCCCGCGCACGGTCATCGGTACACGTTCCATTTAGGCTCCCCCTTGCGCGTGGTATTCCTGGATGCTGCGCACCGCCGTCACATCCGCCGTGCTGAGGATGGCCGCTGCCGCGGCAAGCCCGCCCTCGATGGTGGTATAGTAGGATATCTTGCGCTCCAGCGCCGTCTGGCGGATGGACTTGGAGTCGCGCACCGCCTGCGCCCCCTCGGTGGTGTTGACGATCAGGTCGACCTCGTCGTTCAGCAGGCGGTCGACGATGTGCGGACGCTGGCCGTCGATCACCTTGGCCACATGCGTGCTCGGCACGCCGGCCTCGCTCAGCGCCTGATGGCAGCCGGTGGTGGCCAGCACGTCGAAGCCGGCCGACACCAGCATCTTGGCCAGGGGCACCATCTGCGCCTTGTCGGCATCGCGCACGGAGAGGAAGGCGCGTCCGCCCTTGGGCAGGCGCTGGCCGGCCCCGAGCTGCGCCTTGGCGAAGGCGGCCGGGAAATCGGCGGCCACGCCCATCACCTCGCCGGTGGACTTCATCTCCGGGCCGAGCAGCGTGTCCACGCCGCGGAACTTGGCGAACGGGAACACCGCCTCCTTGACCGCACGGTAGCTCGTCGGCTGCGGCACGGCGGTCACCCCCTGCGCGGCCAGGTCCTGGCCGACCATGATGCGCGCCGCCACCTTGGCCAGCGGCACGCCGGTGGCCTTGGACACGAAGGGCACCGTGCGGCTGGCGCGCGGATTGACCTCGAGCACGTACAGCACCTCGCCCTGCAGCGCGAACTGGATGTTCAGCAGGCCCTTGACGTTCAGGCCCAGGCCGAGCAGCTCGGTCTGGCGCTCGATCTCGGCGATCACCGCGGGGCCGATCGAATGCGGCGGCAGGCAGCAGGCCGAATCGCCCGAATGCACGCCCGCCTCCTCGATATGCTCCATGATGCCGCCGATGACCACCCGCGTCCCGTCGCACAGGGCATCGACATCGATCTCCACGGCATGGTTCAGGAAGCGGTCGATCAGCACCGGATGCCTGGGGCTGACGGAGACGGCCTCGCGCATGTAGCGCAGCAGCCCCTCCTCGTCGTAGACGATTTGCATGGCCCGGCCGCCCAGCACATAGGACGGGCGCACCACCACCGGATAACCGATGCGCGCGGCCACGGCCACGGCCTCGTCCACCGAGCGCGCCGTGCCGTTGTCCGGCTGTTTCAGCTTCAGCTTGTGCAGCAGCTGCTGGAAACGCTCGCGGTCCTCGGCCAGGTCGATGGCGTCGGGGCTGGTGCCGATGATTGGCACGCCGGCCGCCTCGAGCTGGCGCGCCAGCTTCAGCGGCGTCTGGCCCCCGAACTGCACGATGACCCCGTCCGGCTGCTCGACATCGACGATGGCCATCACGTCCTCGAAGGTCAGCGGCTCGAAATACAGGCGGTCGGAGGTGTCGTAGTCGGTGGACACCGTCTCCGGGTTGCAGTTGACCATGATGGTCTCGAAGCCGTCCTCGGAGAGCGCGAACGAGGCGTGCACGCAACAGTAGTCGAACTCGATGCCCTGGCCGATGCGGTTCGGGCCGCCGCCCAGCACCATGATCTTCTTGCGCTGCGTCGGCTCGGCCTCGCATTCCTCCTCGTAGGTCGAATACATGTACGCCGTGCTGGTCGCGAACTCGGCCGCGCAGGTGTCGACCCGCTTGTAGACCGGATGCACGGCCAGATCCCAGCGCTGTTTACGCACGGCGTGCTGGTT
>DATLWN010000043.1:0-1502 GCA_035576305.1 Mariprofundaceae bacterium | reverse complement strand
GGATGCGCTGGCCGAGCGCGATCACCTGTACCGCAGCGTCTGCCTGCATGAAATGCTGCGCATGCTCGATTTCTTCGGCAAATCCCATGCGGACCAGAAGATGACCTGGCAGGAGCTGCAGCATCACATCGTCGTGCTCAAGCCGATGCTGTGCCGCAAGGACGATCCGGCCCCGGACATCCCGGACCACACGGTGATGGTCACGTCGCTGTCCCGGCCCAACGATCCGGGCAAGGTGGTGTCGAAGGTGCCGTCGCCGCTGGCCGCCGACTGCATCGCCATCCCGATGGACATGTTCATCGACCGGCTGGTGACGGCCGTCAATCGCGTCGAGAACGTCATGCACAGTACCGATTCCCAGAAATCGGACCTGTTCACCGAAGAGGCCCTGTACACCACGCTGGTCGGCGGCAATGCCATCCTGAATGCCGTGCGCACCAGGCCGCGTGGACCGGAGAGGAAGGACTACACGGGCACGCGCGTCGTGCTCGAATGGAATCCGCGCAAATCCTTCGTCGAGGCCTTCACGAACCTGATCGCCAGCGACTACGAATACGCGCCGTCGGCGGGCATCGGCGATGACGCCTGGATGGTGACCAACATCAGCGGCAGCGGCGTCGGCCTCGAACGCCCCAACGGCAAGCGGCTGGAACTGGGCGTCAACTCGATCATCGGCATGAACTGGATCCCGCACCGCAACGAGCCGATGCTCGGCTTCATCCGCTGGATCAAGGAGCCCAAGCCCGGCGAACAGCGCATGGGCATCGAGTTCTTCGGCAGGGACTTCAAGCTGTTCAAGGGCAATATGCTCGGCAGCAACACCGAGGACAGGGAGATGACCGAGAGCCGCTCATGGCCGGTGCTGATCAAGCCGGGCAAGAAGTTCCATACGGTGTTCTTCCCGGACAACAAGATATTCCGCACCATGACCTTCATGCTGGCCCAGGACGGGAAGAGCAGCTATTTCAAGGTGATCGAGGTGGTCAAGACCGGCCCCAACTACAGCCTGTGCAAGGTGGTGCCGGCCAGCGTGGAGGCCACCAAGCAGATCGACTTCTCCTCCGGCTCGGGCAAGGCGACCTAGAACCCAACCCTAGGACGACAGTCGCGTCAGCATCTGGCGCATCGCATCCATATGCGATGCGGCCTCCTCCCTGGCATCGTCGGACTCGGTATCCCGATCCACCCAGCTCAGGTGCGCATCGTCGATCTCGCCCAGAAACGGCGACGGGCTGCACGATTCGTCCGCACCATAGCGGCGGCGTGCGCGGCAGGCGCTCAGCGTCAGCCTAAAGCGCGCCCGCGTCATCGCCACGTACATCAGCCGCCGCTCCTCCTCCATGCGGTTCTCCTCCAGCGCATTGCGGTGCGGGAAGCTGCCGTCCTCCATGCCCACGATGTAGACATGCGCGAACTCCAGGCCCTTGGCCGCATGTACGGTCATCAGCCTGACCTGGTTGCCCGGATCCTCGTCCCTGTCCGACCACAGCTGCAGGCCCTGC
>DATLWN010000042.1:0-5394 GCA_035576305.1 Mariprofundaceae bacterium | reverse complement strand
CGGGCATCATTGCACCATGCCGGTGATGCAGCATTTCCGGCTGCCGGCCACGGCCCGGGCCTCGTTCGCGGCATACAATACCCTGGAAGAGATCGATGTCCTGTTCGCCGCCCTCGACAAGGCCAGGAATCTGTTTCATGTTTGACCTGCGCGATCTGTACCAGCAGGTGATCGTCGATCACAACCGGAGCCCCCGCAATTTCGGCCGGCTCGCCGGCGCCAACCGCGAGGCGGAAGGCTACAACCCGCTGTGCGGCGACAGGCTGCACATCTACCTGAATGTCGATGAGGCCGGCATCATCCGGGACGTCTCGTTCGAGGGCGAGGGCTGCGCGATCTCCATGGCCTCGGCATCGCTGATGACCGAAGCGATCAAGGGCAAGCCGCTGGCGGACTTTCCGCCGCTGTTCGAGGCCTTCCAGCATATGGTGACGGCCGACCTCGCCGAGGCCCCGGACGAGGCGCACCTCGGCAAGCTGGCCGTGCTGGCCGGCGTGCGGGAGTTTCCCAGCCGCATCAAATGCGCCACCCTGTGCTGGCATACGCTAAAGTCAGCGGTCAAGGGAGATCACGAAGTGGCGAAAACGGAGTAGACATGCGGGCGGATGCGATGGTCAGGGTGTTGCGCGATGTCGATGCGGTGCTGATCCCGCTCGGCACGCCGGTGACGATCCCGGAAGGGACGCACGTCAGCATCACCCAGGAGTTGGGCGGCAGCTTCACGGTCGTCGTCAACGCCAACCTGGCGCGCATCGATGCCGCCAACGCCGACGCCCTGGGGCGCGACGTGGCCCGGCCGGCGGCCGAGGATGCCCCCCGCACGGCCAGCGGGCCGGTCGACGAGGAAGAGCTGTGGGCCGTGCTCAAGACCTGCTACGACCCGGAGATCCCGGTCAATATCGTCGATCTCGGACTGATCTATGATTGCCATGTCGTGGACACCGATGATGGCGGCAACCATGTCGACATCGTCATGACCCTGACGGCCCCCGGCTGTGGCATGGGGCCGTTCATCGTCGAGGACGTGCGGCAGAAGGTGCTGTCCGTGGCCAACGTGACCGATGTCGATGTCGAGCTCACCTTCGATCCGCCGTGGGACCGTTCGATGATGAGCGACGAGGCCAAGCTGCAGCTGGGCATGTTCTGAGGGCTGACCATGATGGATGGAGGGATGCAATGAGTCATTGGCTGGATGTGGCGACGACGGCCGAACTGCCGCCGGGCGGCAAGAAGCTGGTCGAATCAGAGGTCGGTCCGATCGCCGTGTTCAATCTCGATGGGGAGTTTTACGCCATCGAGGACCTGTGCTCCCATGACGGCGGCGATCTCGCCAGCGGCCGCTGCGACGGGGACCAGATCATCTGCCCCCGGCACGGGGCGCGCTTCTGCATCCGCACCGGCAAGGCCCTGACCCGGCCGGCCTATGAGGATATCGAGAGCTTTCCCGTGCGGGTCGAGGCCGGCGTGGTGCAGGTCGATATCGGGCTGTAGCCCGCGGCCCTGCAGTGCCGGTACCGCCCCGGCGCCCGGCCGCGATCCACAAGGAGCCGTTGCCTTCTTCGGCGGCACCCTCGCTTATTTACTATTATGATGGCCATTTCAATCTGTGCTAGGTTTAAGGAATGCCTCATCGTAGGATCAAGGACTGGTTCGCCCGGGCGAAGCAGAAACGCCAGGTAGCCCCCGAGCGGGCCCAGGCGGTGACGCGCCTGCTGGTCGTCGGCCTTCCATGTCTTTATTTCTTCCTGATCGGGAAATATCTGGTGACCCTGATGCTGGCCGCCTATCTCGCCGTGGCGCTGGTGGTCTATGTCTGGGTCTCCATTTCCCCCGAGCCCAACTGGGTGCGGCGGATCATCGGCCTCGTCGGTGACATCGCGGTGCCGACGCTCTGCCTGATCAACCTCGACGGCGATACCGGCGCCCCCTTCGTGGCCATCTACCTGTGGGTGATCACCGGCTACGGGTTCCGCTATGGCGTGCGCTACCTGCTGATCGCCACGGCACTCTCCAGTATAGGCTTTTCGTCGGTCGTCTATTTCGCGCCGTTCTGGAGCCACCATGTCTCCATCGTGCTGGGGTATCTGGCGCTGATCATCTTCGTGCCGCTGTTCATGGCGCGGCTGCTGGGGCAGTTGCATCTGGCCGTGGATCAGGCCCAGGCGGCGAATCGGGCGAAGTCGCTGTTTGTGGCCAACATGAGCCACGAACTGCGCACGCCGCTGAACGGCATCATCGGCATGAGCGATCTGCTGGCCAGCACCAGCCTCAGCGACGATCAGAAGCGGTTCACCTCCGTCATCAAGGACTCCGCGCATCATCTGCTTGAGCTGATCGAGCGGATCCTGGATATCTCCCGCATCGAGGCCGGCAAGGTCGAGATCGTGCGCGAGCCCTTCGACCTGCATCAGCTGGTGACCGGTATCGTGGCCCTGTTCGAGTCCCAGGCGAAGGACAAGGGCATCCGCATCGAGGCCTACTTCGAATCGGACGTACCGTTCGAACTGCTCGGCGACCCGAAGCATCTGCGGCAGGTGCTGCTGAACCTCATCGGCAATAGCGTGAAGTTCACCCACGAGGGAGGCGTTTCGGTCTATGTCTCCCTGGATGCGCTCAAGGAAGCCGGGCCTGTCCTGCGTTTCTCCGTGATCGATACGGGGGTGGGCATCCCCGAGGCCGCACAGGAGAGGATCTTCGAGCAGTTCTTCCAGGCGGACGAAAGCGTCACCCGCCGTTATGGGGGTACCGGCCTGGGAACGACCATCGCCCGGAACCTCGTGCGTCTGATGGGCGGCGATATCAATCTGCGGAGCAAGGAAGGCGAGGGGACGCAGATCTCGTTCACGTTGCCGGTGCAAAAGCAGAGCGTCGCCAAACCGCGCGATCTGGCGAGGATGCGCATCCTGCTGGTCGGCCGGCCGTCGATCACGGCCGATCTGAAGAAACCGCTGCAGCGCTGGGGCGTCTCCCCGGCCGTGCTGCACGATGGCACGGCATTGTTCTCCGCCCTTATCGATGCCTGGGCGAATGGGCAGGGCTACCAGGTCATGATCGTGGACCGCGCCAGCCTGGAGTTTGAACCGGCACGCTTGATGGAAGCGGTGCGCCTCAAGAAGGAGCTGGCCAACCTGGATGTCATCCTGGTCGATTCGGAGAACCGCCCGGATGACCATTACGGGTTGCTGGCACAGGGATTCTCGGCCGTGCTGTCGACGCCCTTGCAGGAGTCGCCGCTGTTCAATGCCCTGCATTTCACGAGCATTACGCGCCAGCCATCCGGGGAGATCGTTCCGATCTCCAGCCTGACCGCCCGCAAGCAGGGCATCCGGCCGATGCGCATCCTGCTGGCCGAGGACAACCCCGTGAACCAGGAGGTCATCAGCGAGGTGCTGCGCCAGGCCGGCCATCGCGTGGAGATTGCCGAGGATGGCGAGGTCGCGCTGGACATGCTGGCCGGCGACGAGCGCTTCGATCTGGTGCTGCTGGACATGAATATGCCCAAGGTCAGCGGACTGGATGTGCTGAAGCATTTCCGTTTCATGGATACCAGCGGCCAGACGCCGGTGGTCATGCTGAGCGCGGACGCCATGCCGTCCACCATCCGCACCAGCAAGGAGGCTGGCGCCAACGACTACCTGACGAAGCCGATCGAGGCTACGGCGTTGCTGGCAGCGGTCGCCCGCTTCGGCAAGAAGGATGACATCAGGAAGAACGTCACGGGCATCGGTTTGGCGGGCCAGGTGCCGGACGAACTGCTCGATGGGGACTGCCTGGCGCAGCTGTATCGCCTGATCAAGTCGCCCGACAAGATCGCCGGCTTCATCGAGTCGCTCGAATCGAACGGCCGCACCCGCCTGTCCAAGCTGAACCTGTCGATCAAGCAGGGGAACCTTTCCATGTTCCTGGACGAGATCCATGCCCTGAAGGGCAGTGCCGGTCAGTTGGGCGGCATGCGCGTCGTGCGCCTATGCCGGAAGATCGAGGAACAGGGCCGCGCGCTGTCGCGGAGCGACATGTCCGTGCTGGCCGAGGAGCTGGAGCATGTGTTCCAGGAAACCTGCGTGGCGCTGCAGGAGTATCACAAGAGTTTCGTCGTCAGATAAGGGCGTGGGGACTCCGGGCGCGTCTTAGCCCGGAGTCCGTCACGAACCACGGTCACACCCTGGCGTTTTGTCTGGCGACAAGACGCTCCATCATGCGCAGGTCCTTGTCACGCAGCTGCATGGCGGCATCCGCCCAGATCTGCGCGACCTCGACCAGCTCTTCACGGGTAACCGGATTGGTACACTTCTTGGCGGCACGGAAGGCCTTCAGGCCGTTGCGCGCCTTCTCCTCGCGGGAAATGTAATCGTGCACGGCAATTTCCCCCTGCCCATCCTCGGCCAGGACATCGACCACGCCGATCTCGTGGAGCTGCTCGGCCGAGTACAGCCGCCCGCTCGTGATCATCTCCTCCGCGAACTTGGCGCCGACCTTCCGTGAAAGGAAGCTGTAGGCCCCGATGCCGGGGAACATGTTGAACAGGATGTCGGGCAGGCCCATCTTGGCACTGCGCTCGGCGATGAAGACATCGCTGGAGATCGCATACTCCAGTCCGCCGCCGAGGGTGTCTCCCTGGGCCAGGCTGATGGTCGTCATACCCCGGTTCAGGCCGTTGTGGTTCAGGAGCATGGTGTCGATGCAGGCGATGGCATAGCCGAGCAGCGCCTCCCTGTCCTGGTTGCGGATGAAGCGGGTGAACAGCTCCAGATCCCCGCCCAGGTTGAAGACCCCCGGGACCTTCGATGCCAGAACGATATACCGGACGTCCTGCAGTTCGGGATCATTCCCGAGCTCGCCGAACCAGTGCCGGATGTCCTGAACGAGCACGGGCGTCACGCAGGGCCGCGGCATGGGATGCATGTAGTACCAGGCCAGACCGACATCGTGTTCGTAATGGATCTCCAGTGTGGAGTATTCGGGCTCGTGATTCGCGGCAAAGTCGTTCCTGAGGCTGTTTTGAAAGTGCTTCATTTTGAGGCTCCTTGTTGGTTGTGATATCGGGGATCAAGCGGTCTTGATTCCCATCCGATGAGGTTGGACCTTAAGTGGCTATTACGTCAATTTGTTCATTTTGCACGTATAAGTGGCATCACTTACAAGTGCGATGGGCTGCGTCCCGGTTTCCAGTGCTCCGGGTCACCGATAGAGTGAACGCACCGGAAGCTGTGGGTTGGAGGGGATGGTTTGAAACGTGGAAGCATCATCCATTGGCTGGGCATCGAGGCCCATGCCGTCAGCCACGCCGAAAAATGGGTGGCGGCCTCGGGGGCGTTCCTGGGCATCCTGGCCACGGCGGCGATCAGCGCCCATTTTCTTTCCGTCGGCGGCACCTGGCTGATGGTGGGCTCGATG
>DATLWN010000041.1:0-7267 GCA_035576305.1 Mariprofundaceae bacterium | reverse complement strand
GCCATCGAGAAGGAGCTGGCCGATGCCAAGGCGATGCGCTCCGAGGCTGAATCGGTCGGGGAGCAGTACAAGCATCGCCTGAGCGACTGGGAAAAGGAACGCGAGGCGGCACGGCAGACCCTGCACGGGGAGATCGAGGCGGAACGGGCCAGGCTCAAGGAGGCCCTGGCCGCCGAGCTGGAGCAGCAGCGGAAAAAGGCCAGGGTGCTCGATGAACGCCGCCTGGCCGAGCTGAGGAAACAGGCGGAGACGGACGCCGTGGTCCGGGCCGGCCGTTTTCTCGGGCGCATGCTCGATGGCCTGACCGGCCCCGAACTGGAGGCGCGGATCATCGCCATGGTGCACCAGCAACTGCGGGCGCTGCCGGAGGAGAGGGTTCGGGAACTGGACCAGGCATGGTCGGCCAACCGCGAGGCGATCGTCGTGCAAAGCGCCTTTGCCTTGGATAAAAAGACGGAGCAGGGGCTGCAACAGGACTTCGCCAAGCTCCTGGGCCCGACGGATGCGGCATGGCAGTTCCGGGTGACCCCGGAGCTTGTCGCCGGGCTGCATATCAGCATCGGTGCCTGGATTCTGGCGGCGAACCTGCGCGACGAGATGCGCTTCTTCATGGATGCGGGCCGTGAAACCGACTGAGGCGGGGAAGACGGGCCTGGCCCTGGGGGCCGGGGGACAGTGGCTGGAGGCCTACCGCTTCGGCCTGCGCATCGGGGAGAGGGGCAGTGTCGTGTCCGTGGGGGATGGCATCGCGTGGGTGCGCGGCCTGCCCGGCGCGGCCATGGACGAGATCCTCGATTTTGCCGACGGCAGCCGGGGCATGGTGTTTCACCTGAGTGAGGAAATGCTGGGCGCCATCCTGCTGCATCAGACGGAGGCGCTGACCGCCGGCACCGAGGTGCACCTTGGCCGGCGCAGCCTGGGCATCCCGGTCGGCGATGCACTTCTCGGGCGCGTCGTCGATCCGCTCGGCAGCCCCCTGGACGATCTGCCGCCGCCTGAATGCAGTGCCTGGCAGCCGCTGGAAATCCTGTCCCCGCCCATCACCGCCCGGGAATTCGTGCACGATCCGCTGTACACGGGCATCAAGATCATCGATTGCATGGTGCCGATCGGCAAGGGCCAGCGGCAACTGATCATCGGTGACAGGGGACTGGGCAGAAGCTCGCTGGCCATCGATGCCGTGATCAACCAGCGGGGCAAGGATGTCGATTGCGTCTATGTGCTGGTGGGACAGAAGCGTTCCACCGTGGTCAGCGCCCTGGAAACCCTGCGCCGCTTCGACGCCATGGATTACACCACCGTGGTGGTCGGCGAGGCCAGTGCCCTGCCGGGCCTGCAGTACCTGGCGCCGTTCGCCGGCTGTGCGATCGCCGAGGCCCGGATGAACCGCGGCAGGGACACTCTGGTGGTTTATGATGATCTCAGCACGCATGCGCGCAGCTACCGCGAACTGTCGCTGCTGCTGCGCCGCCCACCCGGGCGCGAGGCCTATCCCGGCGATATCTTCTATCTGCATGCCAGGCTGCTGGAGCGTGCCACCTGCCTGAATGCGGCGCACGGCGGGGGCAGCATGACGGCGCTGCCGATCGTCGAGACCCAGCAGGGCGATATCGCCTCCTACATCCCCACCAACCTGATCTCCATCACGGACGGCCAGCTCTATCTGGACCAGTCGCTGTTCGACGAGGGGGTGCGCCCGGCCATCGATGTGGCGAGATCGGTGTCGCGCATCGGCGGCAAGGCCCAGCATCCGCGCATCCAGCAGGAGGCGGGGCGCATGAAACTGGACTACCTGCAGTTCCTGGAGCTGGAGATATTCACCCGTTTCGGGGCCAGGCTCGAGGCCTCGATGGAGGAGAGGATCAGGCGCGGCCGCATCCTGCGCGAACTCTTGAAGCAGGATCGCCTCAGGCCCCTGCCGGCGACATTCCAGCTGGCGTGGCTCGTGGCCTTCAACGAAGGCCTGTTCGACACGGCCACAGCGGAGGATGTCCCGACCCGCCTCCAGTCCCTGGAATCCCGGGTCGAGGGCAGCGGCCTGGCTCTGGACGATGCCCGGGAGCAATGGGTGCAGCAGCTTGCCTCCTGGCTGGGACAGACATCCGGGGATCAGGCGTGAGCAAGCGCCATGAGGCCGAGCACCATCTCAAGGCCCTGGGCGAGATCAGGCACATCATGGGCAGCATGAAGACACTGGCGATGCTGGAGACGCGTAAGCTGACGCGGTTCCTGGCCACCCAGCAGCAGGTCGTGCGGGATATCGAGGTGATGGCCGCCGATTTCCGGAGCTTCTTCCCCATGGCGCCGGTGCTGCCACCGGGGGATGCCCGGCATGTCTACCTGCTGCTGGGATCGGAGCGCGGATTCTGCGGGGATTTCAACGAGATGCTGCTGCATACCCTCGACGATCGGCTGCGGCAGGATCGCGTCGACGATCCGCTGCTCGTTGCCGTGGGCCGGAAACTGGAGGCCAGGCTTGCCGGTGATGCGCGCCTCGTGGTCCTGATCGACGGCGCGAACGTGGCCGAGGAGGTGGAGACGGTGCTGGGGCGGCTTGTGCACGAACTCGGCCTGCTTCAGGAACGGCACGGGCCGTTCCGCTTGACCGTGGTCTATCATGCCGTCGAGGGCGACCGGGTGCAGGTGGAGAGCCTGCTGCCGCCGTTCCAGCAAATCGAGCCGGCACCGTCCTCGGGTTACGAGCCGGGGCTCAATCTGGCGCCGGACACCTTCTTTGCCGAGATGCTCGACCAGTATCTTTTTGCCGGGCTGTACGCCCTGGTGTACACCTCGCTGATGGCCGAAAGCCGTCGCCGGATGCAGCACCTGGAGGGTGCGATCAATCGCCTGGATAAGCAGGTGTCCGCATTGACCCTGAAACGCAATACCCTGCGACAGGAAGAGATCACGGAAGAGATCGAGGTCATCCTGCTCAGTGCCAAGGCGGTGCAGCAGGGATAAACAGAGAGGGCCTCCCTGTTGTCCGGGAGGCCCCCTGCGCATTTCATGACGGCTTCAGTCGATCGATGCGACGAAACCGTAGAAGGAAACAATGCTGAAAAAGGCGACGATGGCGGCAATGATCGCCATGATCAGTTCCTTCAGACCATTTGTGTTGTTCATCGTGACCTCCTGCGGGGATTCCTTCCCCGACGGTTGGATCATGATAGGGCATTCGCCCGGATTCGATGTAACCGGGATCACCCCTGCCATCCCCGTATCGGTGCGGTCAATAGCCTCAGCCGCTGTATTTGCCGGAGAACTTGTGGATGACATGCTCGGTCAGCAGCCATTCCGTGCCCCATACGACAAGCAGCACCGCCAGGATGATCAGGATGACCTTGATGAATGGTTGCATTGAAACGCTCCTTCCTTCCCCATCCGATTTTCCATTACCGCCTGCATGTTCCACAAATAGCCATCCATATCCAGCGCTTGCCATATCAAGGGCTTGGGCCGGAGGGTTGTCCGTCCGCGCATCCCGACCGGGCGGCTAGATGCGGCTCGGCTCTTCCACGGCGGCAGCATGCTGCGGGAAGAGCAGTTGCTGCCCCATGCTGGTGCGATTCCTGCCTTGGCGTTTTGCCTGGTAAAGCGCCGCATCGGCATCCTCGAACAGGCGGGTCAGATTCGCGTCGGCATTCGCGTCGTCCGTGTCGAAAACGGCTGCTCCCAGGCTGATCGTGACGGAAATACCGCCACATGCGGGGGCAAAGGCAGTGGACTCGACGACCAGGCGCAGGGACTCGGCCACCGTGCGCGCCCCTGTACCGTCGGTGCCAGGGAGCAGGATGCAGAACTCCTCGCCGCCATAACGGCCGAGGATATCCTGCATGCGCAGGTGTATGGTCAACAGCCGGCTTAACTCAATGAGCACGTCGTCGCCGACAAGATGTCCATGGCGGTCGTTGATGCGTTTGAAGTGGTCCACATCGAGCATGATCAGTGCCACGGGAATCCGGTGGCGCCGGGAAAAGGACAGCTCATGGGCGGCCTGATCCAGGAATGCGCGGCGATTCAGAATCCTGGTCAGCGGGTCCGTCAGGGCCAGATGCTGGATTTCGCGATCGGCGCGCTCCTTTGTCATCAGGATGAAGCCGAGGGATCCCAGTGTTATCGTGGTCATGACGCATATGTAAGCGCCCAGCTGGACGGGGTTGAGCATGAAGGGGGATTGGACGTCGGCAAATTCGAGGTGGCTGAAATGGGCCATGAGGCCGCGCAGGACCAGAATGGGCAGCATGATCACCGTGGCGCCGAAAAGCAGCCGCCAGGCGTGGCCGCCACGGGAGCTGGCGTCGTTGTACAGGGCGATGGCCAGCATCGAGAACTGCGAGCCGTAGATGATGCTGCTGACAAGCAGATGATCGCGCAGGTCATCCAGGGGGATGACGGAAAAGAGCAATATCGTCGCCAGTACGGGGACCACGCACTGCCAGCGCGGCCAAGCCAACCCGCGGTATTCATGGACGGCCGCCAGTTCCAGCGAGATGGAAGCGGAAAACAGCGTGTTCGCGAGGATGACCGATAGCGTATCCGGAATGGAGCCACGTGCGTCGATGAACATCCAGCCAACCGAGATCAGGGCCATGGCGGCTCCCCACAGGCGCAGCCCCTCGCGTTCGTTTCGGGAGGCGACGACGAACAGGCTGATGGCCATCAGGGCGGATATCAACATCAGCGAAAAGATCAGGGTGTGGTTGTTCAGCATCATGAAAGCATCAGGCCCCCCTCCTGAGTCTTCCGCGTACGGATTCATTGCCGAAGAAGACCTCTGCATGGTCGCGCAAACCATGGGGACATTCAACCACGGCCATGGCTCCTCCGGGCGATTAATCTGCGCTTCTTGATCTCGGGGCCATGATATGTGTCTATACTGCAAGCCTGTGGCCGGAATGGGCGTGTATCCCGCTCACAGCTTTGGAGTGTATTCCCGGTCATCCATCATCCCAATGAGGAGGGTCGATGGTACTCTGGGAAAAAAGGCTTCGCCGGTTCGCCTCATCCATGCAGGCCAAGAATGTGCCGGTCATGCTGCGACTGTGGAACGGCTCGGAAATCAAGCTTGGAAACAGCCCGCGCGTGACCATCTCCACATCCTCTCTGGCCGGTCTGCGCCATCTGCTCAGCCCCAGCCTCGACAGGCTCGGGTATGCCTATGTGGAAGGCGAGCTGGATGTGGATGGCCACGTGATGGACATCATCGATGTGGCAGCACGGCTGTCCTCCCTTGCGCACGGGGACAAGCCATCGCGCAGCGTCCTGCGCCTGGCCCGGCACAGCCGAAAGCAGGATGCCGACGACATCACGTACCATTACGATGTCTCCAACGATTTCTATGCCCTGTGGCTGGACCGCAACATGGTCTATTCCTGCGCTTATTTCCAGAACGAGCACGATAGCCTCGATACGGCGCAGGAACAGAAGATGGACCATATCTTCCGCAAGTTGCGCCTGCGCCCCGGTGAGCGGCTGCTGGATATCGGCTGCGGATGGGGCGCGCTTGTCATGCGTGCCGCCGAGAAATTCGGCGTCGAGGCGGTGGGGATCACCCTGTCTCAGAATCAGTGCGAACTGGCCAATGAGCGCATCCGCCAGCGCGGCCTGCAGGACCGGTGCGAGGTGCGCATCGAGGACTACCGCGATGTCAGCGGCCACTTCGACCGCATCGCCAGTGTCGGGATGTTCGAGCACGTGGGTTTGAAGAACCTGCGTGGCTATTTCGAGAAGGTGGATCATCTGCTGGCGCCGGACGGGGCGGCGCTGATCCATGGCATCACCTCCACGGACCCGGATTCCGCCGAGACGCCGTGGGGCGGCGGCGAATTCATCGACCGCTATGTGTTTCCGAACGGGGAGCTGCCGCATATCGGGCTGGTGCTGAAGGAGATGGCGGCGGCGGGGCTGGAAGCGATGGATGTGGAGAGTCTGCGCCGCCATTACGCCATGACGCTCGGGCACTGGGCCGAGCGGTTTGACGCCGCCGGTGATAAGATCAGGCAACTCGTCGATGAAAGGACCTATCGCATATGGCGTGTCTATCTGGCCGGCTGCGCCTATGGCTTCCAGCAGAACTGGATCTCTGTCCACCAGATTCTGGTGACCCATGGCCGTGGCATCCAGGCCATGCCCCTGACGCGGGATGACATGTACGCGTACTGACGATTCGGTCTATGCTCAGGGAATCGGGCCCAAGGAGTCAGGGATGAGAGCCATGCGTCGCCGATTCGAACCGTCCGCAAATCTCGATTCCATTGTGCACGAGTGTGCGCAATGGAAACGCGACCACGAGGAATGGGTGCGGGATATTTCCGGCTGGGATCGGGAACTGCGCCATCTGATGCTCATGATTTACGAACTGGACAAGACGCTGCCCTATGAGCGGAAAAGGCTGGCCCAGCACGTGGAGGATATCGAGGCGCACCAGAGGTTACTGGATGAGCATGAACACGTCCTGGGACAATACAAGACACGCCTGTCCAAACAAGGCTGGTATGGCAAATCGGAGGCGGGGCTTTCAATGAAGGTGAAAGCGATCCATACCAGGCAACGCCATCAGCATCACAGGGTGAAAGACGCCCATCTTTCACTGCGACAACGGCATCATCAGGCCATGAGGCAGGTGGCGGACATCATGGGCCAGTTCCGCAAGCGCATCGGCTGACAGGTCTTCGATCATTCGTTTTACATTCCTTTACGCATGTTATCCCCGAGTTTACGGTGCGGCCGCTATACTGCATGCAAACATATGCGTTCGCTGGCGATGGTGACCGAGAGATAGTCAAAGGAGATCCAGACCATGTCGAAACAACGCACACTTTTGTTCCATTTGCGCAAGTTCCCGTTGCTGCGCCTGCTGGCGTTGGCTGCCGGTCTGGCCCTGGGTGCATGTGCCACCGAACCGGCCCAGGTCAGCGAAACGCCCCCGCCGCAGCCGGCAACCACGCCGCCGCCCTCCACGCAGGTCTATTTCTATCCCAAGGCCGGGCAGAGCCCGGAACAGCAGGATCGTGATCGCTACGAGTGCTATCTGTGGGCCATGAAACAGACCGGCTTCGATCCGAGTCAACCGGATCTGGCCCCGCATCAGCGGCTGAAGGTCGTGCCGGTACCGGCTCCGGGCCATGACACCGCCGTGGGGGCGCTGGCCGGGGCCGCAATCGGGGCTGCCGTTTCCGGTGATGATGACCGGGCCGGCGGCGCTGTCATCGGGGCCATCACCGGCGCTGCGATCGGGGCCGCATCCGACACGGCGCGCCAGCAGCAG
>DATLWN010000040.1:0-2718 GCA_035576305.1 Mariprofundaceae bacterium | reverse complement strand
CTGGGTTCCGCATCCGCGATCTCGACGATCATCCATCCGAAGAATCCGCTGGCGCCGTCGGTGCACATCCACATCAGCTGGACGGAGATGAAGAGCGGCGAGGGCTACTGGCGCATGATGGCCGACCTGAACCCGTCGCATGCCGTGGATGCGGACACGGCCACCTTCCTCGCTGCCCTCAAGGCGGCCGCGCCGGCCCAGTTCGACGAGGCCAAGGCGCAGGGCGAGCGCTATTTCTACATCCCGGCCCTGGGCCGGCACCGCGGCGTGGCGCACTTCTACCTGGAGAACTACCACAGCGGTGATGCCGAGGCCGATGCCGCCCTGGCCAGGACGGTCGGCGAGACCGCCATCGACACCTATCTGGCCATCCTGGAGCGGGCGCTCACCGGGGCGCCGGAACCGACCGAGGCCCAGCGCGCCGCACAGCTCGCCTATCACACGCTGTACTTCTTCCAGGTGCTGACGCTCGACCGCGGTACCACCACGGGCCTGCTGGTGCACGACCAGAACGATGTCGGCATCATGGGCTCGCTGCCGTCCCACGTGGACCGCAACCTGCTTGCCTCCTGGGTGCCGCGCATGCAGCCGCCGCAGGGCCTGCTGCTGATGGCCCTGATCGCCGCCCTGCCCGAGAGCAACCCGGCGCGCGTGGACGAAGCGGTCAAGCGCCGGCTCGCCACCGTGGTGCGCCAGCACTACCAGGCGCATCCCGAGGCCATCGCCATGCAGGCCTCCGCCGACATCACCCCGCCCACCGTCCAGAACCACCGCTAGCGCGGGCGCGGCCTCCGGTTTGGCACGCCCCGTGCTTACATCAGGGTGTGTTGTACCGGCATGCGGCCCGAAGGCCCCACCGGTATCCGCGGGACGCCAGCGGCGCGTTTTTGGCCAGCCCATCCTCCCCTCCAGGGATTTGTGCCAGATTGCCGCTTCCGTGTCCCGCATGGGCCAGGCGCCCCAAGGCCGTGTGGCGGTACAGCACATCTCCCCAGCAAAGGCCTGCCTCCTCCCCGGCAGGCCTTTTTCTGTGCTGCCGAGGGATGCCGCCCTCCCTCCCAGGCAGCCTTTTTCAGCAGCCGGTGATGAAAATATGTGCAATGATTGACCGCCAACGCCGGCGATGGGGTAACATCGGGGCATGAACGGCCTCGGCCCGCAGTACCGGATCGCCCGGCGCATCGTCGTCGCCGTCATCGGCGGCACGCTGGTCCTGCTCGGCATCGTCATGCTGGTCACACCCGGACCCGGCATCCTGACGATCCTCGCCGGCCTCGGCATCCTGGCACTGGAGTTCTACTGGGCCCGGCACTGGCTGGCGCACCTGCGCCGCCAGATGCAGCGGATCGGCGCCCGCCCCGGCCGCTAGGGTTTCGCTCCGGCTTCGAGCGGCAGCGCGTTCACACCGCCCCCTCCCTGATCGCCAGCACCTGCACCACGGCGCTGCGGCCGTTGTGGTAGCGCCCCTCGTGCACCTCCCGCTCCATCTCCTCGGCACGCAGCAGCTTCAGCCCCGCCAGCTCCTGGCGCAAAGCATCGAGGTTCATCGTCAACTCGGCGGTCGGCGGACCGCCGGTGCCGAAGACGATCTGTTCCGGCGTATAGGCCTCCAGCACGAACATGCCGCCGGGCCTGAGCCCGGCGACCACATCGCGGTGCACCCGCTGGCGCAGCGGCGGCGGCAGGTGGCAGAAGATCGACACGATCACATCCCATGCCCCGCGCTCGATGATGAAATCGGCCAGATCCATGTGCACGGTGGCGATGGCCACGCCCCGCTGATGCGCCAGCGCCCTGGCCTTGCCCAGGCCGACGCCGGAGGCGTCCACCGAGGTGACGGCCAGGCCCTGCTCGGCCAGCCATACGCCGTTGCGCCCCTCGCCATCGCCCAGGCACAGCGCCTTGCCGTCGGGCAGCAGGCGCAGCACGGAACGCAGGAAATCGTTCGGCTCGGTGCCGAAGGCGTATTCATCTTCGCTGTAGCGCTCGTCCCACATGATCGGACCCTCCTTGGCCGGCATGATCCCACCTATGTTAGCACAAGCGATCCGGTAGCCGGACGGGGCTGGGCAGACGCAAAATTCGGCGCATAATGCCGCGCATCCCGAGGATATAAGCCATGCTGGTCAGCCTGCTGATTCTGATCGTGACGATGACGATGATCGCCCTGCAAAAGCTGCCGGGCTTCCATCACAACCGCCCGACCGGGGCCCTGACCGGCGCCGTGCTGATGCTGCTGGCCGGCGAGCTGACGCTGGATCGGGCGCTGGCCTCCATCGACCTGGCCACGCTGGCCCTGCTGTTCGGGTTGATGGTGCTGGTGGCCTATCTGGAGGAGGCCGGCGCCTTCACGGCCCTGGCCGCCCCCCTGATCCGCCTCGGGCGCGGCCCGGCCATGACCTGGGCCGTGCTGTTCGCCTCCGGCATCGTGGCGGCGCTGTTCATGAACGATACCGTCTGCCTGCTGTTCGCGCCGCTGATCCTGGCGACCTGCCGCCACCAGGGCATCGACGCCGTGCCCCCGCTGACGGCGCTGATCCTCGGCGCCAACATCGGCAGCCTGATGCTGCCCATCGGCAACCCGCAGCAGGCCTTCATCGCCATGCACTCGGATATCGCGTTCGCCGACTATGCGCGCCGCATGGTGCCGATCGGCCTGGCCTGCCTCGCCGTCGCCGGCCTGCTGCTGCACCTCGCGCACCGCCCGGCGGCGCCCTC
>DATLWN010000039.1:0-7814 GCA_035576305.1 Mariprofundaceae bacterium | reverse complement strand
GCACCGGCGCACGCTGCAGCGCAAGCTGGCCAAGCGCCCGGTCAGGGGCTAGCCGCGACAATTTGCCGCATTGCCATTCTCCATCCCAGTCCCAGCCTGCAGCCCAGGCATGGCAAGCCATGCGATCATCTGCGGGAGGGGGGAACCATGAAGGTATTTTCGCGCAAGGACATCCGTGCCGCAGGCGTCTTCTTCGCCACGGCATTGTCGATGGCCTGGTCGGGCAATGCGCTGGCCTGCGCCGCCTGCGGCTGCCTGGCCAACAACAACTTCCAGACCCAGGGGCTCTCGACCACGCCCGGCTGGATGGTGGGACTGAGCTACGACTACGTGAACCAGAACCGGCTGATGCTGGGCTCGCACGATGCCGCCGGGCGCACCGACCTGTCCCTGCCCAACGCCCAGGAGATCGAGCGGCTGACGCGCACCTCCACCACCACGCTGCATGTCGACTATACGGCGGCCGACTGGGGGGTGAACGTCAGGCTGCCGTACCTCGATCGTTACCATGTCACCTACCCGCCGGGCAGCGTTTCCTCGCTGTCCTCGCAAAGCCGGACGCTGGGCGATGCGCAGGTGCTCGTCCGCTACACCGGGCTGTCCGCGGCGGGCGGCACGGGGTTGCTGGCCGGCCTGAAACTGCCGACCGGGCCGATCCACGAAACCTTCTCCGACGGCAGCCTGCTGGATCGCAGCCTGCAGCCGGGCACGGGATCGACCGATATCCTGCTCGGCGGGTTCACCACCGGGAATATCGGCCACCTGAGCTGGTTCGTGCAGGGCCTGTGGCAGTCGCCGCTGGCCACCCGGCAGGGCTATCGTCCGGGCTATGTCGCCTCGCTCGATGCCGGGCTGCGCTATGGGCATTTCGGGCAGCGCATCGTGCCGATGCTGCAGTTCAATGCCATCCAGCGTGGCCGCGACACCGGCCTGCAGGCCACCCCGGACACCACCGGCGGCGAGCTCGTCTATGTGGCACCGGGCGTGTACGTCCATCTCGGCAGCGGCGTCAGCGCCTATGCCCTGGTGCAGCTGCCGGTCTACCAGCACGTCAACGGCCTGCAGCTGGTGCCGCGCTACATCCCGTCCGTCGGCATCATGTACAGGCTGTGATCCGGGGGATGTATACTTCCCGGCACAGGAGAAACCGATGACCGGTTTGTGGCGAATGATGGGGATATGGATGCTCGGGCTGGCACTGCTGTCGGCGCCGGCCCCAGCCTCGGCATGGGCGCTTCAGGACAGCACCGGCAAGCCCCAGAGCCTGGCCGTACACCGCGGGCAATGGGTGCTGGTCAATTTCTGGGCCACCTGGTGCCGGCCCTGCCGGCAGGAGATCCCGGAGCTCGTCCGCCTGCAGCACGACGAGAGCGGCAAGCTGGCCATCATCGGCATCGCCGTCAGCTACCGCGATCCCGACGCGGTGCTGGCATTCGCCCGCGAGCACGGCATCGACTATCCCGTCGTGCTCGGCAACGAGGACGTGGCGGCCGAATTCGGCGGCTTCGAGGGGCTGCCGAGCAGTTTCCTGTACGGGCCGGACGGTGTCCTGGTGCGGCGCTTCGCGGGTCCCCAGACCGAGGCCTCGATCGAGCAGGCCATGGGCCTGTCCCCGCATTGAGCGGTTTCTTCACCCCCGAGACCTTCCGCTTCCTGAACGAGCTGGCCGCCAACAACCGCCGCGACTGGTTCGAGCGGAACAGGTCGCGCTACGAGGATGCCGTGCGCACCCCGGCGCTGGATTTCATCGCAGCCATGGCGCCGAGGCTGGCGGCCATCTCCCCGCATTTCTCGGCCATCCCCAGAAGGCAGGGCGGTTCGCTGATGCGGGTGTTCCGGGACACGCGCTTCTCGCGCGACAAGTCCCCGTACAAGACCAACATCGGCATCCATTTCCGGCACGAGGCCGGCAGGGATGTGCACGCGCCGGGATTCTACGTGCACATCGCCCCCGAAGAGGCGTTCCTCGCGGCTGGCATCTGGCATCCGGATGCGCCGGCGCTGGCGCGCATACGCACCGAGCTCGCCCGTTATCCGAAGCGCTGGCTGGCGGCGCGGGACGATGTGGCATTCGCGCGCAGCTTCGAATTGAGCGGCGACAGCCTGGTGCGGGTGCCGCGCGGCTTCGATGCCACCCATCCCATGGCTGAAGATTTGCGGCGCAAGGATTTCATCGGCATCTGCCCGATGCTGCCCGGGTCGGTCATCGAGGCGGATTTCGCGGATTTTGCGGCCGAGCGCTTCGCCGACGGCGCGCCGCTGATGCGCTTTCTGTGCAGGGCGCTGGGCCAGGCGTACTGAGTCCTGCCTAGGCCGCCTTGCGCAGGCGGCGTCCCGGCGGGCGCGTCGGCTTGTCCCTGGGCGTCATGGCCTCGAGATGGCGGCGGATCTCATCGGCGGGATGCACGCCGCACGCACCCAGTCCCTGGTTGCCGAACAGCACGTTGAACTCGAACAGGTAGGGGTGGTCGTCCACCCAGGCGATGTCGAAGCCGGCGTGGTCGATGCCGAGCAGGCCTGCCACCCGCTCGGCCAGGGCCACCGCCGCTGCGGGCACGTCACCGGGCACGATGCGGCCGCCGCGCGCCACATTGGTGTGGAATCCCCACTCCGGGCGCTGGCGCCAGTAGGCGGCGACGGCCCGTCTGCCGATGACGACGATGCGCAGGTCACGCTCGATGGGCAGCAGTTCCTGCGCATACAGCACGGCATTGGCCTCG
Organism: Mariprofundaceae bacterium; assembly: GCA_035576305.1. Taxonomy (GTDB): domain Bacteria; phylum Pseudomonadota; class Zetaproteobacteria; order Mariprofundales; family Mariprofundaceae; genus DATLWN01. The sequence goes on along the minus strand of DATLWN010000039.1, from coordinate 5,094 downwards.
GCGTGGCGCCGCCAGTCGGCGGCATCCCCGATCAGATGCACGCCGCGGCCCATGGAATGGCGGACCTCCTTGGCCACGAACGGGAAGGCGAATGCCTCCAGGATGGCCTGCCTCCCCGCGGCATCGTTCGCCTCGATGCGCGTGTGCGGCACGTGCTCCGGGCAGACGGCCCAGAAGGCGCGCGTCATCTGCACCTTGTCGGTGCCCAGGTGGTAGCTGGCCGGGCTCGGGAAGATGCGCTTGCCATAGGCGTAGAGCAGGGTGTTCAGCTGCCAGGTCTCCGGGAACAGCACCCAGTCGGCCTGAGAGATCGACATCCGCCTGGCATACATCTCGGAGGGCTTGATGTATTCCACGCCCGGGATGCCGAGGCTCCGGAACAGATTGAACGAAACCAGCCGCATGCCGCAACCACCGCCGCCCATCGTTGAAAAAGCGGCGCATCATCCGCCGGCCGGGCGCCGTGTGCAAGGGGCAGAGTCCTGGCTAAGCGGTCTTGGTCCGGTGCCGCAGGATGCGCATCTGCTGCCGGTTCATGTGCTGGATGGACTCCGCGGTCCGGCTCAGCATGTAGGTGAACAGGCAGATCAGCATCTCCTTGTTCCTGACGATCAGCTGGTAATAGCCGTGCCGGCCCATCCGGTACACGACGCAGTGGCTGTGGGCCGTCACCGTGGCGGTGGCATCACCGCCGGACAGGAAGGTCATCTCGCCGAACAGGGCGCCCTCCCCGGCCTCATCGAGATAGACGGTCATCTCCGGCATCCTGCAGGTGATGGCGGCGGTGCCGGAATACAGGATATGGATGCCCCCGGCGGTGGCTCCCTGCGTGACGATCTCATCGCCCGCCGCATATTCCCGGACCTCGAAGACCTCCTGCAGCAACTGCCGTTCGTCGGCACGCAGCTTGTGCAGCAGGACATTCTCCTCGAACCAAGGGATGTCGATATCCATGCCATTCCCCCTGAGCCTAAAAGTCGGACCGAGGCTCCGGTGCATGCGCCCATGGTGACGGTGACCGCAATCACCATACAACAAATATGGTCATAGCGCTCGCAGGTGGCGTGGGCTGGTCTTGGCCATGTGGCTGGGATAGCTTCGACGATCCGCAGGGTTTTGCGCACGCGAAGTGCAGTGGAGCAGGTGCCGATGGTTCAGGGAAAGGGAGAGGATCGCCGGGCAAGCCAACGCTTTGCCATGGACTTCAAGGTCAGCATCCATGATGTGCGCGAGGGCGGGCTGTCTTTCCTGGAGGAGTCGGTGTTGCACGATGTCTCGGGCGTCGGGGTCAGTTTTCTGAGCAAGATGCCTGAGCTGTACCATGCCGGCCAGCGGTTGCACATCAGCATCATTCTGCCCGGAACCGATAATCTGGAGGCCCGTCTCGAGGGCAACGCCACCGTGGTGCGGATCGGACAGGCCGCGGCGACGGGGGTGTTCGTCGGCGTCTCCATGGACGATCCCCTGGACTTCGTCTCCGGTGCGCACCGCCAGGTGTCCTCGCCGGGCGATTCAGGGCATGACGCTTGAACCGGCACGTCGAGCGCACCGGCATCCAGCAGGTCATCAACTGGGCCTTCAGCCTGCTGGGCCTGATCCCCTACCTGCTCATCGTGTATATCATCGAGATCATGAACATCCCGGTGACCCAGGACCTGCTGATCGTGGCCACGATCATCTTCATCTCCCACCTGATGGGCCTGGTGCTGCTGCGGCGCTACGGCGGCACCCTGGTCGAGCTCGGCTTCAGGGTGCACAAGGCCGTGGCGTCGAAATCGCCGGTCACCATCAACATCCGTGGCAGCAAGCCGAAGGAGGTGGCCGATCTGGAACAGGCGTTCAACACGATGTTCGAGGAGACGGAAGGGCTCAGGCGGAACTTCCGCGAGATGACGACGAAGATGATGCTCTATACCAAGGACATCGAGGGCTACCAGGAGCGGCTGCAGGAGGAGGCGGTGCTGCGTGCCCGCATGAACCGCTACGTGCCGCAGAATGTCGCCGACCAGCTGATGAAGGCCGAGGGCGATCTGCCGGCGCAGCACCATTCGCAGGAGGTGACGGTGCTGTTCGCGGACATCCGTTCCTTCACGGCCCTGTCCGAGAACATGATGCCCGAAGAGGTCATCACCATGCTCAATGAGTATTTCGATGAGATGGTCGAGATCATCTTCCGCCATCAGGGCATCCTGGACAAGTTCGTCGGCGACGAGCTGATGGCGGTGTTCGGGCTTCTCGGGCAGGCGGAGCTCGGGGCGGAAAACGCCATCCGTACCGCCATGGAGATGCAGGAGCGCCTGCGCCTGATGACGGCCGAGCGCCGGTTGCAGGGCAAGCCCGTGTTCCAGGTCGGCATCGGCATCAATACCGGCCCGGTGGTGGTCGGCAACGTCGGCTCGAAGAACCGCATGGACTATACCGTCATCGGGGATACGGTGAACGTGGCCGCGCGCCTGGAACAGATCGCCCACGGCGGCATGGTGCTGATCGGCGAGGCCACGCGCCAGGGGCTGCCCGGGGGCCTGCGCGCCGTCGAAAAGGGTGAGATCAAGGTCAGGAACCGGGCCGATCCGGTCAAATGCTACGCGGTGACGGGCCGGTGAATTCGCGGCAGGGATGACCGGCAAGAAGGGGAAGAACCCGGTGGCCGGTGACGCGGCCCTGTACCGGTTGGGGGCCACAGAGGCGCGCTATCGGGCGCTGATGGAGCATGCCAACGACGCCATCATCATGGGCGATGTGGAGCAGGGCGTGGTCATCGATGTCAACGCCCGGGCCTGCGAGATGCTGGGCCTGAGCCGCGACGAGTTCATCGGCATGCCCGTGATGGACATGCATCCGCCCGAGCTGCGCCAGCGTTACAGCGAGCTGTTCCGCGAATATGTGGCGGCCGGAGGAAGCAATTCCGTCGAACTGATCATGCGCCATCGCGACGGCAGCGACATCCCGGTGTCGGTCAGCGTGGCCGTCGTCGAGGTCGATGGCCGGCGCATCATCCAGGGCATCTTCCGCGATATCCGCGACATCAAGAAGGCCGAGCTGCAGATGCGCGAGGAAACGCGGTTCAGGGAGACGCTGATCGAGTCGGCGGCCGAGGGCATCTGCCTGTGGCAGCGCAGCCGGGACTATCCCTTCGTGCGCTTCTCGATCTGGAACCAGCGCATGCAGGAGATCACCGGCTACTCGATGCAGCAGATCAACGAGCTCGGCTGGTACCAGACGCTGTATGCATTGCCCGAGGCGCAGGAGAAGGCCCGGCAGCGCATGGCGATGGTCGAGGCCGGCGGCAGGGTGCGTGGCCTCGAATCCCGGATCGTCACGAGCTCCGGCGAGGAGCGCATCCTGCGCATCTCCTCGGCACCGGTGACCGGTGAAGGGCAGACATGGGTGCTGGCGGTGATGGAGGACATCACCGAGCAGCGCGCGCTCGAGGCCAATCTGCGGCAGGCGCAGAAGATCGAGGCGCTGGGCACGCTGGTCGGCGGCATCGCGCACGACTTCAACAACATCCTGACCGGCATGCTCGGCAACATCTATCTGGCGCAGACCGATGCCGAGCTCCCTGCCGGGATCATGGAATACCTGATCGTGGCGGAGGACATGGGATACAGGGCGGCCGACCTGATCTCGCAGATGCTGACCTTCGCCCGCAAGGGCCGGTTCGATATGCAGAGGCTGGAGCTGAACCGCCGCCTCGGCGAGGCCTTCGACAAGCGGCTGCTGATGGCACCGGAGAACATCCGGCTGGCACGGGAGTTCTGCGCCGAGGAGCTGCCGGTCCTCGGCGATCTCGCCCAGATCGAGCAGGTGCTGATGAACCTGCTCGGCAACGCCCGCGACGCCCTGGCGGGGCGGCCGGACCCCGGGATCACCGTGCGTCTGGAGCGCTTCGAGCCGGATGCGCATTTCCGCAGCGCGTATCCCGGCGAGGCTGCCGGCGCCTATGCGCGCCTGTCCGTCGAGGACAACGGCGTCGGCATCGCGCCGCAACACCTGGAACGCATCTTCGAGCCGTTCTTCACCACCAAGGACGTGGGCAGCGGCACGGGCCTGGGACTGGCGATGGCCTACACCATCGTGCAGCGCCACGGCGGCCTGATCGAGGTGGAGAGCACCGAGGGTGTGGGCACGGCCTTCCGTATCTATCTGCCGCTGATCGACAGCGCGGACGCGGCCCAGGGCACGGATGAGGGCGGCTACGTCCGGGGCCAGGGCGAGACGATTCTGCTGGCCGACGACGAGCCGGAAGTGCTGCATTCCATGTCCGAGGTGATCGGGCGCCTGGGCTACCAGGTGCTGGCGGCCGCCGACGGCGAACAGGCCTGGACGCTCTTCCGGGCCCACCGGAGCGACATCGTGCTGGCCGTGCTCGATGTGGTCATGCCCGGGATCAACGGCACGGAGGTGGCCCAGCGCATACGCAGGGTGCATCCGCGGCTGCCGATCATCTTCATCACCGGTTACGACTCGGGCGGGGATCTGGGGCTCCTCGGCGGAGAGCGCACGCGCGTGCTCGCGAAGCCGTTCCGTATCGACGAGCTGAGCCGGGAGATCCGCACGCTGCTGGGGCAGACCGGCTGAGCCGGCTCAGGCCATGGCCTCCAGCACGCGCTTGACCGCCGCGAAATCCTGATCGGCGAGCGCCGGCTCGGCATCGGGGCGGTACAGCCCGGCCACGGTCCTGCCGAGCGGCAGCGGGGCGCCGGCATCCCGGGCCGTTTCCAGGATGAAGCCGAGGTCCTTGGCCATATGCCTGTACGGGAACTGCGGCGGGAAGGCGTGCGTCACGAGCATGTCGCGCTTCAGCCCGAACAGGCCGCAGGCCAGGGGGCCGGCCAGCACGGTGTCGAGCAGCGCGGCCGGGTCCAGGCCGCAGCGCTCGCCGAGGTTCACCGCCTCGGCCAGGCCCGCCATCATGGTGGCGAGCAGCAGGTTGACGGCCATCTTCATCGCCGAGCCGCGGCCCGTGCCGCCGCAGCGGATCACCTGCTTGCCCATGGCCAGCAGCAGCGGCTCGACGGCGGCGATCTGTGCCGCATCTCCGCCGGCGAGGATCAGCAGCGTGCCGTCCTCGGCCGGCTTCCTCGATCCGGA
>DATLWN010000038.1:0-4080 GCA_035576305.1 Mariprofundaceae bacterium | reverse complement strand
CACACGCATCGGCGACACGATTACCGATGACGCGCGGCCCGCCTCGGAGCCGCTGCCGGGCTTCCAGGAAATCAAGCCGATGGTGTTCTCCGGCCTGTATCCGGTCGATTCCGCCGACTACGCCGATCTGCGCGATTCGCTGGAGAAGCTGCACCTGAACGATCCGGCCTTCACCTTCGAGCCGGAGAACTCGGCCGCACTCGGCCTGGGCTTCCGCTGCGGCTTTCTGGGCATGCTGCACATGGAGATCGTGCAGGAGCGCCTGGAGCGCGAGTACGACCTGGACCTGATCTCCACCGCGCCGTCGGTGGTCTATCGCCTGACCATGCAGAACGGCGAGGTGCGCGAGATCTCCAACCCCAGCCAGTTCCCGGACCCGGCCGGCATCCGCACCATCGAGGAGCCGCGCGTGACGGCGAACATCTTCACGCCGACCGAGTACGTGGGCGCCTTGATCAAGCTGTGCCAGGACCGGCGTGGCATCCAGAAGTCGATGAGCTACATCTCGGACAACCGCGTGATGCTGAGCTACGACCTGCCGCTGGCCGAGATGGTCATCGATTTCTACGACCGCCTGAAATCGATCTCGCGCGGCTACGCCTCGATGGATTACGAGCTATCCGGCTTCGCGCCGGACGACGTGGTCAAGCTCGACGTGCTGGTGCACGGCGACCCGGTCGATGAGCTGTCCTTGATCGTGCACCGCTCGGTGGCAGAAAGCCGCGGGCGCGAACTGGTGCAGAAGCTGCGCGAGCTGATCCCGAGGCAGCAGTTCGACGTGCCGCTGCAGGCGGCGATCGGCGGGCGCATCCTGGCGCGCGAGACGGTCAAGGCCGTGCGCAAGAACGTCACGGCCAAGTGCTACGGCGGAGATATTACCCGCAAGCGCAAGTTGCTCGAGAAGCAGAAGGCCGGTAAAAAGCGCATGAAGAACATCGGCAGCGTGGAGGTGCCGCAGGAGGCGTTCCTGGCGGTGCTGCGCCTCGGCGAAGGGAGCAAGTGATGGCCAACAAACCCGTCTGGCGCGAATGGGGCGAATCGCTGCTGATCGTGATCGTCATCGCCTTCGTGGTGCGCAGCTTCGTCGTCGCGCCGTTCAAGATCCCGTCCTCCAGCATGGTGCCGACGCTGGATGTCGGCGACTACATCTTCGTGCTGCGCTACCCCTACGGGCTGCGCATCCCGTTCACCGATGTCCAGCTGATGCCGTCCGAGCCGAAGCGGGGTGACGTCATCGTGTTCGACTACCCGGAGGATCGCAGCAAGGACTTCATCAAGCGCGTGATCGGCCTGCCCGGCGATGTCATCGATTACAGGGACAACGATCTGTACATCAACGGCAAGAAGATGCCGCTGGAGGCGGCCGGCAGCCGCGCCTATTTCATGGGTGACGGCAGTGTGGACGTCTCCGGGCTGTTCCACGAGAACCTGTTCGGCGTCACCCATGACGTGCTGCGCAAGGATTTCTCGATCAAGGACGGCGAATGGAAGGTGCCGGCCGGCGAGTACTTCATGCTCGGGGACAACCGCAACAACTCGCGCGATTCACGTTTCTGGGGCTTTGTGCCACAATCCTACCTGGTCGGCCGCGCCGCGATCATCTGGTGGTCCTGGGACAAGGAGAAGGATTCCGTGCGCTGGGGCCGGTTGGGCGAGATCATCCGCTAGGGAGGGTGTCAGATGCGCAAACAGGCCGGTTTTTCGATGATCAAGCTGATGTTCTGGCTGGCGCTGCTCGCAGGCGGGGTCTGGTACGGGTACAACGTGATCCCGGTGTACAACACCTACTGGAACGTCAAGGACGTCTTCAAGAGCATCAGCCGGGACATGGCCAGCGACAACGAGGCCACGATCCGAGAGCGCCTGCCGGACATCATGCACGTCAAGTACATCGCCCACGAGGACCTGCCACCGGCGTTCTACAAGAACCTGGAGATCAAGGCCGACGGCAACCGGGTGGACATCTCCTCCTACTATCACGTGACCGTGTGGCTGCTCGGCCCGGTGCAGGGCGTCGATTCCAGCTCCCCGTACGACAAGAAAGACCTGAAAGGCATGGACCGCTTGCGGGACAAGGCGCGCCTGGATTTCGACTTCGAGCCTCATGCCGAAACCCCATGAGGGGTGATACGGCGGCGCAACTCGAGAGACGACTCGGCTACGGTTTTCGCGATCCGGCCCTGCTGGCACGGGCGCTGACCCACCGCTCGGCCGCCGCGGCTCATTCCGAACGCCTGGAATTCCTTGGCGATGCGGTGCTGGGGCTGGTGATCGCCGAGCAGCTGCACCAGCGTTTCCCCGAGGCCGACGAGGGTACCTTGTCCAGGATGCGCGCGACACTCGTCTGCCGCGACAGCCTGCTGAAGGTGGCACGGCGCTGGCATTTGTCCGAACAGGCCCATGTCGGTGGCGGCGAGCGCACCGCGGACGGGCGCCTGCGTTCACCATCGATCGTCGCCAACATGGCGGAGGCCGTGATCGGTGCCGTGTTCACCGACGGTGGCTGGCAGGCGGCGCGCGAACTCGTGCTCACCGCTTGGCATGATCTGCTGGCCAGCGTGGAGGACGGCGACGGGCGGGATGCGAAGACGCGTTTGCAGGAATGGACGCAGGCACAGGGCTGGGGACTGCCCGAGTATGTGACCCGCGATGCCGGCACGGGCGTCGCCCCCCGGTTTCTGGCCGAGTGCCGCATCCAGGGCGTGCTCAAGGGCAAGGGCGCCGGTGAACGCAAGAAGGATGCGGAACAGGGCGCGGCGACCGAGGCCCTGCATGCGCTGAATGGCTGAGGTGAGGATGAGCGACGAACCTTTCCGCAGCGGCACCATCGCCCTGCTCGGACGCCCCAATGTCGGCAAATCGACGCTATTGAACCGCATCATCGGCGCCAAGGTGGCGATCGTCACGCCGAAGCCGCAGACGACCCGCCACCGCATCCTCGGCATCCGCACCGACGAGCACTGCCAGATGGCATTCGTCGATACGCCGGGCATCCACCAGGCCAGCCAGCAGCTGAACCGGAACATGGTGCGCGTGGCCTATGCGGCGGCCGAGGAGGCCGATGTGCTGGCCATCATGCAGGATGTCAGCAAGCCCCTGGATGCGGGCACGCGCCGGATGATCGAGCGCCTGGCCGAGGAGGCGCGGGACAAGCCGCGCGTGCACGTGCTGAACAAGATCGACCAGGTGCGCAGACAGGAGCTATTGCCGCGCCTGGCGCTGACGCAGCAGATCGATCCGGATGCACGCGGCTACGTGCCGGTCAGCGCGCGCAAGGGCGAGCAGGTCGAGGCCCTGCTGGCGCTCTTGGCCGGCTGTCTGCCGGTATCGCCGCCGCTGTATGACCCGGAATGGTTCACCGACCAGAGCCAGCGCCAGCTGGCGGCCGAGTACGTGCGCGAGCAGGTGTTCATGGCCATGCAGCAGGAGGTGCCTTTCCAGACCGCCGTGGAGATCGAGCGCTTTGCCGAGCATGCGCCCGAGGGGGACAGCCCGGCGCTGCTCGAGATCGATGCGGCCATCCTGGTCGGCAGCGAACGGCACAAGCCGATGCTGATCGGCAAGGGCGGGGCCAACCTGAAGCACATCGGCACCGTGGCCCGGCACGGCCTGGAGCGCCTGCTCGGGTGCCGGGTGCACCTGAACCTGTGGGTCAAGGTCGAACCGGAGTGGTACAACCGTCCGGGCCAGTTGCGCGAGCTCGGCCTCGGGGACTAGAGATGGGCGAGATCAGGGACCGGGCGCTGCTCCTGCGCCGCATCCCCTATGGCGACAGCTCGCTGGTGATCCATCTGTTGACCGAGCACCACGGCGTGCTGTCCCTGATGGCCAGGGGCGCCAGGCGCGCCAAGAGCCCGCTCAGGGCTGCGCTGGAGCCGTTGTACGCCCTGTCGGTGGCATGGCGGGCGGGGCGCACCGGCATGGGCACACTGACCGATATCGAGCGTCACGAACCGCTGCTGCCGCCGGCGCTGGCCGGCGCCGGGCTGCAACTGGTGGCGCTGGCTGCCGCGCTGTACCGCGAGGGCGATCCGCACGGCTTTGTCGAGCTGCACCGGGGCTTGCATCTGCTGGCCCCGC
>DATLWN010000037.1:0-4386 GCA_035576305.1 Mariprofundaceae bacterium | reverse complement strand
ACGATTGGTCACGTTGACCATGGGAAGACGACGCTGACGGCGGCGATCACGAAGGTTCTGGCTGATCAGGGCAAGGCGGAGTTCAAGGCGTATGACCAGATTGACGGGGCCCCTGAGGAGCGTGAGCGCGGCATTACGATTGCGACGGCGCACGTGGAGTACGAGACGGATGCGCGTCACTATGCGCACGTGGACTGCCCTGGGCATGCGGACTATGTGAAGAACATGATCACGGGTGCCGCGCAGATGGACGGCGCGATCCTGGTGGTCTCTGCTGCTGACGGCCCGATGCCGCAGACGCGTGAGCACGTTCTTCTGGCGCGTCAGGTGAACGTTCCGCACCTGGTGGTTTTCCTGAACAAGGCTGACATGGTGGACGACGAGGAGCTCTTGGAGCTGGTGGAGATGGAGGTTCGCGAGCTTCTGTCTTCCTACGGTTTCCCGGGCGACGACGTTCCGATCATCAAGGGTTCGGCGCTGAAGGCGCTGGAGGGCGACAAGAGCCCGATCGGCGAGCCGGCGATCATGGAGCTGATGAAGGCAGTGGACGAGTTCATTCCGACGCCGGAGCGTCCGATCGACAAGACGTTCCTGATGCCGATCGAGGACGTGTTCTCGATTTCGGGCCGCGGCACGGTGGTGACCGGTCGTGTGGAGCAGGGCATCGTGAAGGTCGGCGAGGAAGTGGAGATCGTGGGCATCCGCGACACGCAGAAGACGACGGTGACGGGTGTTGAGATGTTCCGCAAGCTTCTGGACCAGGGCCAGGCTGGCGACAACGTGGGTGTTCTGCTTCGCGGCACGAAGCGTGAGGATGTTGAGCGCGGCCAGGTTCTGGCGAAGCCGGGATCGATCACGCCGCACACGAAGTTCAAGGCTGAGGCGTACATTCTGACGAAGGAGGAGGGCGGTCGTCATACGCCGTTCTTCAACGGGTATCGTCCGCAGTTTTATTTCCGTACGACGGACGTGACGGGTTCGGTGACGCTGCCGGCCGGCACGGAGATGGTGATGCCTGGCGACAACGTGTCGATGGAGATCGAGCTGATCACGCCGATCGCGATGGACAAGGAGCTGCGCTTCGCGATTCGCGAGGGCGGCCGTACCGTCGGCGCCGGCGTCGTCACCGAAATCGTTAAGTAAGGGGGCTTTTGTGGCAGCTCAGAGTATCCGTATCCGCCTGAAGGCCTTTGACCACCGCATTCTGGACAAGAGCGCGGCGGACATCGTCGAGACGGCGAAGCGCACCGGGGCCGAGGTCCGCGGTCCGATCCCGATCCCGACCCGCATCCGCAAGTTCTGCGTGATCCGCGGTCCGCACGTCAACAAGGACTCGCGCGAGCAGTTCGAGATCCGTACGCACAAGCGCATGCTGGACATCCAGCGTCCGACGCCGCAGACCGTCGATGCCCTGATGAAGCTCGACCTGCCGTCCGGCGTGGACGTCGAGATCAAGCTGTAACCGGGGGAACGTCATGAGTGCAGGACTGATCGCCCGGAAGGCGGGCATGACCCAGATCTTCGCCGAGGATGGCTCGGCCGTCGCCGTCACGGTGCTGAACGTGGAACCGTGCCGCGTCATCGCGCGCCGCAGCGCCGAAAAGGATGGCTACGACGCCATCCAGGTGGGATATGGCGCCGCCAAGCGCCGCAACAGCCGCGCCTTCCAGGGGCATTTCGCCAAGCAGGGCCAGGAGCTGATGCGCGGCCTGAAGGAGTTCCGCCTGGATGACAGCGCCTCCTTCGAGCTGGGCCAGGAGCTGAGGGCCGACATGTTCGAGGCGGGCCAGAAGATCGATGTGGCCGGCATCTCCAAGGGCCACGGCTTCGCCGGAGCCATGAAGCGCTGGAACTTCGCCGGCCAGCGCGCCAGCCACGGTGCCGAGAAGACCCACCGCCAGATGGGCTCGACCGGCCAGAACCAGGATCCGGGCCGCGTCCTCAAGGGCAAGAAGATGCCGGGCCATTACGGCGTGGACCGCAGCACCGTGCAGAACCTGCTGGTGGTGCGCGTGGATGCCGAGAGCAACCGCATTATCGTCAAGGGCGCCGTGCCCGGGCCGAAGAACGGCCTGGTCGAGGTGCGTCCGGCAGTGAAGGGAGCGAAGTGATGGCGCAGATCAAAGTCGTCGATCAGGCCAACAAGGCCGTGGGCAAGCGCGAGCTGAACCCCGCCGTGTTCGGGCTGGAGGCCGATGCCGGGTTCGTGCATCGCGTATACACCGCCGTGGCCATGAGCCGGCGTGCCGGTACGCACAGTACCAAGACGCGCGCCGAGGTGTCCGGCGGCGGCAAGAAGCCGTGGAAGCAGAAGGGCACCGGCCGCGCCCGCCAGGGCTCGATCCGTGCCGCACAATGGCGCCACGGCGGCACCGCGCACGGCCCGCAGCCGCATGACTACACGACGCGTATCAACAAGAAGGAGCGCAACAAGGCCCTGTGCATCGTGCTCTCCGACTGCCTGCGCGACGGCCGCCTGACCGTGGTCAACAAGATCGAGCTGCCCGGCATCAAGACCAAGGATTTCGCCAGCATCGTCGATGCCCTGGGTGCCGGCAAGGGCCTGTTCGTGCTGGGCTCGCCGGATGCCGTGGTCGAGCTGTCGGCCCGCAACCTGCCGAGCGCCCGCATCGTGCTGGACGGCCAGCTGAGCCTGCACGACCTGCTCAAGTGCGAGCGCCTGGTGCTGACCGAGGCGGCCGTGGAAAAACTCGAGGGGCGTCTGGCATGAGCAACTATCAGCATTTCAACACCCTGCTGCAGCCGGTGGTGACCGAGAAGAGCTACGGCAAGACCGGCGCGGCCAACCAGTACACCTTCCGCGTGGCGCGTGAGGCGACCAAGGACCAGATCAAGGCGGCCATCGAGGCCATCTTCGAGGTCGATGTGGCCAAGGTGCAGGTGATCAACATGCCGGGCAAGGTGCGCCGCCGCGGCATGCACACCGGCCGCCGCCCGGGCTACCGCAAGGCGGTCGTGCGCCTGGCCGAGGGCCAGACGCTGGAAGTGGCAGAAGAGGCATAAGATGGCACTGAAGGTATTCAAACCCAACACCAACGGCACCCGCAACTTTGTAGCCGTCGTCAATCCGGACCTGCACAAGGGCACGCCGGAGCGCAGCCTGACGGCGCCGCTGTCGAAGAAGGGCGGCCGCAACAACAACGGCCGGGTCACGGCCCGTCACCAGGGCGGTGGCCACAAGCGCCTGTACCGCCTGGTCGATTTCAAGCGTGACAATTTCGGCGTGAAAGGTATGGTGTCGCGCATCGAATACGACCCCAACCGCACGGCGCACATCGCGCTGGTCGTGTTCGAGAACGGGGACAAGCGCTACATCCTCGCACCGCAGGGCCTGCGTCCGGGTGATGTGGTGATGTCCGGTCCGGATGCCGAGATCCGTCCGGGCAACACCCTGCCGCTGTCCTCCATCCGCGTCGGTACGATGTTGCACAACATCGAGATGAAGCCCGGAAAGGGTGGTCAGCTGGCGCGCAGCGCCGGTGCCTCCGTGCAGCTGATGGGCAAGGAAGGCGAGCGGGCGGTGCTGAAGCTGCCGTCCGGCGAGTTCCGCCGCGTGGACATCCGCTGCCTGGCGACGATTGGTGTGATGGGCAATGCCGATCATTCCAACCGCACCGTCGGCAAGGCCGGCCGTTCGCGCTGGCTGGGCATCCGTCCGCATGTGCGCGGCGTGGCGATGAATCCGGTCGACCATCCGCACGGCGGTGGTGAGGGCCGCACCTCCGGCGGTCGCCATCCGGTGACGCCGTGGGGCAAGCCGACCAAGGGTCACAAGACCCGCAACAAGAACAAGGCGTCGGGTCGCGAGATCATCCGCCGCCGTAACCAGAGGTGATGAGTCATGGCGCGTTCTCTTAAGAAGGGTCCATACATCGAGGGATCCCTGGAGAAAAAGGTGCTTTCCGCCAAGGAGGGCACCCAGAAGGGTGTGATCAAGACCTGGTCGCGTCGTTCGACCATCTCTCCGGACTTCGTCGGCCTGAACTTCGCCGTGCACAACGGCAACAAGTTCATCCCGGTGTTCGTGACCGAGAACATGGTCGGCCACAAGCTCGGTGAGTTCGCGCCGACCCGCACCTACACCGGCCATGGCGCCGACAAGAAGGCGAAGAGGTAAGCAACGATGTCTGACGAAGTTCTCGCGCTGGCCAAGAACAGCCAGATCAGCCCGCAGAAGGCGCGCCTGGTCGCCGACCAGATCCGCGGCCTGCCGGTTTCGCGTGCCCTGGCCGTGCTGGCCCTGTCCCCGAAGAAGGCCGCCCGCCTGGTGGAGAAGGTGCTGAAGTCGGCGATCGCCAACGCCGAGCAGAACGAGGGGCTGGATGTGGACAACCTCGTCGTCTCCACCGCACTGGTGAATGAAGG
>DATLWN010000036.1:0-11602 GCA_035576305.1 Mariprofundaceae bacterium | reverse complement strand
TCGACGCCGGGCATGGCCAGCAGCGCTTCGAGGCAGGGCAACGCGAAGGCCGGCGTGCCGGCGAAGACGACGCTGAGCGGCCGGCTCATGCCGCGGCCAGTTTCTTGCGTTTTTTCAGTTTCTTCTTGATCAGGCTCTGCTTCAGGGCGGAAAGCCGGTCGATGAACAGCTTGCCGTCAAGGTGGTCGAACTCGTGCTGCAGGGCCACGGCCTCGAAGTCGGAGAAATCGGCCTCGTGGCGGTTGCCGTCGAGATCCAGCCAGCGCAGACGCACATGGGCCGGGCGCTCGACCTCCTCGTAGATCTCCGGCACCGACAGGCAGCCCTCCTCGAAGGTGGCCTTCTCGTCGCTGAAGGAAAGGAACTCGGGATTGATCCACACGTGCAGGTCGCGCGCCGCCCCCTCCTCGCGCCAGCCGGTATCGGTGACCGCCACACGCAGGGCCACGCCGATCTGCGTGGCGGCCAGGCCCACGCCCGGCGCGTCGTACATGGTGTCGGCCAGGTCCTGCGCCAATTGGCGCACCTCGGCACCGGTCGGGTCGGCGACGGGCTTCGCCACCTGGCGCAGCCGGTCGTCCGGATAGGTCAGAATCTCTCGGATAGCCATGCGCATATCCTAGCCAAAGCGGCGGGGCCGTGTCATCGACGGTGCCGGCGGCTATTCCTTGCGGTGCTCCTTGAAGTAGTTGATCAGGCCATTGGTGGAGCAGTCGTGGCTCTTCACCTCGTCGAAATCGTCCAGTTCGGGCAGGATCTTGCGCGCCAGCTCCTTGCCCAGCTCCACGCCCCACTGATCATAGGCGTTGATGCCCCAGATGACGCTCTGCACGAAGATCTTGTGCTCGTACATGGCGATCAGCGCCCCCAGGGTATGCGGGGTCAGCTTCTGGAACAGGATCGAGTTGGTCGGCCGGTTGCCGGGAAACACCTTGTGCGGGAGCAATGCCTCCAGCTCCTCACCCTTCAGCCCCGCCTCCGTGAGCTCGGCGCGCACCTCGTCCTCGTTCTTGCCGCGCATCAGCGCCTCGGTCTGGGCGAAGAAGTTGGACAGCAGCATCGGATGATGCCGGCCGACCGGGTTCTTGGTCTCGATGGGCGCCAGAAAATCGCAGGGCACCAGCTTGGTGCCCTGGTGGATCAGCTGGTAGAAGGCGTGCTGGCCGTTGGTGCCCGGCTCGCCCCAGATGATCGGCCCGGTGGAATAGTCCACCAGCCTGCCGTCGCGGGTCACCCGCTTGCCGTTGCTCTCCATGTCCCCCTGCTGGAAATAGGCCGGGAACCGGTGCATGTACTGATCGTAGGGCAGGATGGCGTGGGTGTCGGCGTCGAAGAAGTTGTTGTACCAGACGCCCAGCATGCCAAGGATCACCGGGATGTTCTGATCCAGGGGCGCGGTGCGGAAATGCTCGTCCATGTCGTGCGCGCCGGCCAGGAGATCCTCGAAATTGTCCATGCCGATGGCCAGCGCGATGGACAGGCCCACGGCGCTCCACAGCGAGTAGCGGCCGCCCACCCAGTCCCAGAACTCGAACATGTTGTCGGTATCGATGCCGAAAGCGGAGACCGCCTTGGCATTGGTGGAAACCGCCACGAAATGCTTGGCCACCGCGGTCTTGGTGCCGCCGCGGGTCAGAAACCAGTCGCGCGCCGTGCGTGCGTTGGTAATGGTCTCCTGCGTGGTGAAGGTCTTGGAGGCGATGACGAACAGCGTGGTTTCGCGGTGCAGGTGGCGCAGGGTCTCCACCATGTGCGTGCCGTCGACGTTGGACACGAAATGCATGTGCAGCTTGTCGCGGCCGAACGGGGTCAGCGCCTGGGTGACCATCAGCGGGCCAAGGTCGGAGCCGCCGATGCCGATGTTGACGATGTCGGTGATCGGCTTGCCGGTGCCGCCCTTCCATTCGCCGGAGCGCACCGCCTCGGTGAAGCTGCGCATCCGCTTCAGCACGCGGTTGACGTCCGGCATCACGTCCTTGCCGTCCACGATGACCGGCCGGTTGGAGCGGTTGCGCAGCGCCGTGTGCAGCACGGCGCGGTGTTCGGTGTTGTTGATCTTCTCGCCCTCGAACATGCGCCGGATCCAGCCCTGCACGTCGCGTTCGCGGGCCAGCTGCATCAGCAGCTCGAGGGTCTTGTCGGTGATGATGTTCTTGGAGAAGTCCACCAGGATGTCGTCGCCGGCGAACAGGCGGCTGAAGCGCTGGAAGCGCTGATCGTCGGCCGCGAACAGCTCCCGCATATGTGTCTGGCGCATCTCAGCCGCGTGTGCCCCCAGGTCATGCCATGCCCGGGACTCGGTCAACTCCGGCACCCTCTACCTCCTGCCTGATCCGTGATTCGCGCGCGACCTATGGCCACGTATCGTTCAGCAATTCCTTGACCGAGTAAGCCTCCAGATTGCCCTCGATGCCCTTGAGCTTGACCGGCGGCAACACCTCGTACTTCGCCTTGCCCTTGAGGCGCTTCAGCGTGGAATCGCTGATGATGACCTGCCCGGGCTCGGCCACGCTCACCAGGCGGGCGGCCACGTTCACGGCATCGCCGATGCAGGTGTACTGCATGGTCTGGCTGGAGCCGATGGAGCCCACCACCACCTCGCCGGAATTGATGCCGATGCCGACCCGGATCGGCTCCTCCCCGTCCCGCTTGCGCTGGTCGTTGAACAGCTTCAGCGCCCCCTGGATCTCCAGGGCGCAGGAGATGGCGTGATCCGCCGGATTCGGCAGATCCACGGGCGCGCCGAACAGCACCATGATCTCGTCGCCGATGTACTTGTCGACCGTGCCCTCGTGGCGGAACACGATGTCCACCACCATCTCGAAATAGCGGTTGAGCATGGCCACGATATCCGTCGGCGAGGAGCGGTGGCTCATGCTGGTGAAGCCGCGGATGTCGGCGAACAGGATGGTCACGTCGCGCAGCTCGCCGCCCTTCTCCAGGTTGACCTTGCCGCTCATCACCTGCTCGACCACGCTGGGCGACAACAGGCGTTCGAATTGGGCCTTGGTATGCGCCTCGTGCTCGACCTGCTTGAGCAGCTTGGCATTGGCCACCACCATGGCCACGTGCCGGGCGATGCCGGTGAACAGCTGCAGGTCCTTGCGCGTGAAGGTCAAAAGGGAGCGGATGCTGTCCAGGTGGATGACGCCGAGGAAGGTGCCGTCGTGCATCAGCGGCGCGCACATCGCCGACTGGATGCCCTGCATGATCACCGACGAGGCCTCGGCGAAGCGCGCATCGGCGCTGCTGTCGGAGATCAGCACGGCCGCCTCGGTCTCCTGCACCTCGCGCAGGATCGAGCCGGCGACCTGGACCTGGAGATCGTCGCCGGTGCGGGTGCGCACCGAGCGTGGCACCAGCTCGCCCGTCGCATCGTCGACCAGCATCACCACGCAGCGGTCCGCCGGGAAGATCTGGAACACGTGCTCGGTCACCTTGTCCAGCACCGAATGCAGGTCCCGCTCCAGGCCGATGCTGCGCAACAGGTCATGGCCGAGGCGCAGCTTCTCGTAGTCGTCGCGCAGCACCGAGATGTCCGACACATCCCGCTCGGGCAGGAACTCCTGGGCGGCCTCGACGGCGATGCGATCGCGCACGGAGCCGGCGGTATGCAACTGGGAGATCTTCACCATCGTGGCCAGACGCTCTTCCTCGGTCATGGCCTGAAACACCAGGCTGGTCTTGCCCAGGTTGATGGTGTCGCCGTCCTTCAGCTTCAGGTGGTTGACGCGCACGCCGTCATAGAAGGAGCCGTTGGAACTGCCGAGATCCTGGAACTCGAAGCCGTCCTTGACGCGGCGGATCACCGCGTGGCGTTTGGACACCATCGGATCCGAGAGACAAACTGCGCTGCGAGGATGACGACCGATGGTCGTCTCGTCACCAAGGGTATAGGTGTGCTCCCCACTCCCTGTTTTAACCACCACCTTGGACATGACGCCCAGTGTATGGCACCGATGCAGCACATGACAATAGTGGCGGATAATTATGGATAAATACTACGTTGGGTTTCGGTGCGCTTGGTATAGGATGCGGCCATCCGACGCGGAGGTTCCATGCCCAAACCCCACATCGTCTTCGTCGCCTCGGAGGCGGCACCGCTCGCCAAGACCGGTGGCCTGGCCGATGTCACCGGCTCCCTGCCGGCCGCCCTCAGAAGGCTCGACCATGACGTCACGGTGATCATCCCCCTGTATCGCCGCCACATCGACCCGGCGGTGCTGAAGCCCGGCAAAGCGAAATGGACCATCCGGCTGTGGATCGGCGGCGCCCTGCGCCAGGTGCCGCTGCACGAGGCCCACGTGCAGGGGCAGCGATTCATCCTCGTCGAACAGGACGACATGTTCGCCCGCGACGGCCTGTACGGGCCGGCGGGCGGCGCCTACGAGGACAACCTGCTGCGCTATACGCTGTTCGTCCGCGCCGCCCTGGAGGCCGCCGCGCTGCTGAAGGAGCCCGTGGACCTGTTCCACTGCCATGACTGGCAGGCGGCCCTGCTGCCCATGCTGCTGAAGACCCAGTACCAGCATCATCCGACCATCGCCCGGGCCGGCACCGTGTTCACGATCCACAACCTGGCCTACCAGGGCATCTTCCCGGCATCGCAGATCCCGCACGTCGGCCTGCCGCCGGAGCTTTTCCATCCGGGATGCTACGAATTCTACGGCCAGATCAACTGCATGAAGGCCGGCATCATGATGGCGGACCGGATCACCACGGTCAGCCCCAGCTATGCCGAGGAGATCCTGACGCCGGAATACGGCTGCCACCTGGAGGGCTTCCTGGCGCAGCATCGGCACAAGCTGTCGGGCATCGTCAACGGCCTGGACACCGTGGCCTGGGATCCGGCCACCGATGCCGCCCTGCCCGCCCGCTTCGGGGCCGGCCGTGCGGCCGGCAAGGGCCGGTGCAAGCTGGCCCTGCAGCAACAGCTTGGCCTCGCCCCTGAGGCTGGCACGCCGCTGTTGGCCATGATCTCGCGCCTGGCCGAGCAGAAGGGCGTGGACCTGCTGCTGCCCTGCGTGCCGGACTGGGTGCGCCGCGGATACCAGATGGCCTTCCTGGGCACGGGAGAGGCGCATTACGAGGCCGGGCTGAAGAAGCTCGCGGACAACCATCCACAGCAGGTGCACTTCTTCCGCGGCTTCAACGAGACGCTGGCCCGCCGCATCTACGCCGGCAGCGACCTGTTCCTGATGCCTTCGCGCTTCGAGCCCTGCGGCCTGAGCCAGCTGATGGCGATGCGCTACGGCACGGTGCCGGTCGTACGCGCCACCGGCGGCCTGATCGACACCGTCACCGACTACGATGCCGGCAAGGGCAAATCCACCGGCTTCGCGTTCACCGCGGCCAATGCCGCCTCGCTGGCCGGGGCCGTGGACAGGGCCGTCGAGGTCTACCACCGCCCTGCCGCCTGGAACCCACTGCGCAACCGGGCCATGCGCCGCGATTCGTCCTGGGAGGCCTCGGCCCGGTCCTACGCCGAGCTCTACCGGCAGCTGCCGTGACGTGCCGCGTGCTCGCCGCCGATGTCGGCGGCACCAACATCCGCACCGCCGTCATCGACGATGCAGGCACCATTCACGCCCGCCATCGCAGGCAGGCGGAGCTGTCGCGGCTGCACGCCGCCTCCCCGGACGAGGCCGCCGACCGGGTGCTGCATGTGCTGGAGGAAAGCTTCCGGCCGCTGCTGGACGGCGCCCCGGATATCGCAGCGGTCGGCATCGGCTTTCCCGGCTTCTTCCGGGGCGACAGCGGCGTGCTGGCCGCCTCGCCGAACCTGCCGGGACTGATCGATTTCCCGCTGGCCGAACGGATGACGACCCGGCTCGGCCTGCCCGTGCGCGTGCACAACGATGCCCTGGCGGCCTGCCTCGGGGAGTTCCGCTTCGGCGCCGGGCGCGGCCTGTCGCACCTGATGCATATCACGCTGGGCACCGGCGTCGGCGGCGGCGCGGTCATCGATCACGCGCCCTATGCCGGCGAGGGCGGCATGTCGATGGAATTCGGGCACCTGCGCGTCGTCGATCCGCTGCTGGACGAGGCCCGCCGGTGCGGCTGCGGCGGCAAGGGCTGCCTGGAAGCCTATGCCTCGGCCTCGGCCGTGGCTGCGCGCTTCATCGAGGCCTCCGGCCGGCAACGCATCACCCCGGTCGAAATCCACGAACTGGCCGGGAAGGGCGATGCGCTCGCCAGGAAGGTGCTGGAGGATGCCGGGGCCTATCTGGGACAGGCGATCGCCGAGGCGGCCAAGATCCTGGACATCCGCACCGTCACGGTGGGCGGCGGCCTCAGCCTGGCATGGGAATGGTTGTACCCGTCCCTCGTCGGGCGCATGGAGGAACGGGTGGTCCCGCCACAACGCGGGCATATCCGCGTGCTGCGATCCACGCTCGATGACGATGCGGGCCTGCTGGGCGCGGCGGCCCTGGCCCTGGATTTTCGCCCCTAGACCCTCTACAGCGTCGTCAGCAGCCCCATGGCCATCGGATGCGGCAGGTCCGGGTGCCGGGGATACATGCGCACCTGGAAGCGGTAGTTGCCGGTGTCGTCCGGCCGCAGGTTGGCGGCATAGATGCCGTCGGCCTCGTGCATCAGCTCGACCACGCCATCGCGCTTGTAATCGCCGTCCCGTGCCGGACGGAAGAACATCACCTCCACCCGCACGTCCTCCGGCGCCAGGCCGGCAAGGCTCGCCTTGACGCGCAGCGGGATATCCTCGCCGACATTCCAGATGCTGTACGGCGGAATCTCGCTGGCCTGTTCGAGCTTGGTTTGCGGCCAGGCCGCACGCACCTTGGATTTCCAGGCTGCCAGCTCCTTGGCGCGCTTGAATCCATCGGCGGCCATCTCGAGGCCGTGGCGCGAGGAAGGCACGTAGAAACGCTCCACGTACTCGGCCACCATGCGGTCCGTATTGAAATACGGGATGCTGGTGATCATCGCCCGTTTGGAGATGTACACCCATTTGTCGGAAAAGCCGCGCTCGCTGAGCCGGTAGTAGGTCGGGATCACATCGTGCTGCAGCACGTGGTACAGCGAGTCGGCATCCTCGGCGTCCCTGAGCTGCTCGTCACCGATATCCCGCTCGCCGCCGATCACCCAGCCGTTGTCGCCCTGATAACCCTCCGGCCACCAGCCGTCGAGCACGGACAGGTTCGGCGCGCCGTTCATGGCGGCCTTCATGCCGGAGGTGCCGGAGGCCTCCATCGGCCGGCGGGGGCTGTTCATCCACACATCCACGCCGCTGAGCAGATAGCGCGACAGGGCCATGTCGTAGCCCTCGAGCATCAGCACACGGCCCATGAACTCGGGCTTGCGCGCGATATTGTGGATGCGGCGGATCAGCGCCTGCCCCGGCTCGTCGGCCGGATGGGCCTTGCCCGCGAACAGGAAGATCACCGGCTTGCCCGCCTCGTCCAGCAGGCGTTTCAGGCGTCCCTCGTCATGGAACAGCAGCGTGGCTCGCTTGTAGGTCGCGAAACGCCTGGCGAAGCCGATCACCAGCGTGCGCACGTCGAAATCGGCCGTCATCTGGCGCACCAGTTCGCCGCTCTCGCCGTTGCGCTTGGCCTGGTAGAGCAGGCGTTCGCGGATGTAGTGCAGCATGCGCTGCTTGTTGGTCTGGTGGATGCTCCAGAACAGGTGGTCCGGGATCTCGTGGATGCTTTCCCAGAACTCCGGGTCCTGCAGGCGCCCGCGCCAGCGGGCACCGAGCTCCTGATCGAAGGTGGCGATCCACTCCTGGGCCAGCCAGGTTTTCACGTGAATGCCGTTGGTCACCGAGGTCACCGGGTTCTCCTCCGGATCGATGTCCGGCCACATGTCCTGGCACATCTCGGAGCTGATCAGGCCGTGCAGCCTGGAGACGCCGTTCTGGTAGGAGGAACCGCGGATGGCCAGCGCCGTCTGGTTGAAGCCGCCGCTGCCGTGGCCGAAGTCGCCGCGACCGAGCTGGTGCAGGCGCTCGCGCGTGATGCCGAGCAGCTCTGCATAATGGCCCATGTACTGGTCGAACAGGTCCAGCGGGAAGATGTCGTGCCCGGCCGGCACCGGCGTGTGCGTCGTGAACACCGTCGAGGCCGAGATCACCTCCATCGCCTGATCGAACGTCAGCCCCTGGGACTGCACGAACTCGCGGGCCCGTTCCAGCACGATGAAGGCGGCATGCCCCTCGTTGGCATGCCATGCCGTCGGATGGATGCCGACCGCCCGCAGCGCCCGCACGCCGCCGATGCCCAGGCACATCTCCTGCTGGATGCGGTTCTCCAGCGCGCCGCCATAGAGCTGATGCGTGATGCCGCGGTCCTCGGCGCGGTTCGCATCGGTATCGGCATCGAGCAGGAGCATGCGGATATGGCCCACCCTGGCATCCCACAGCTTCAGGTGCAGCACACGCCCCGGCAGCTCCACATCGATCATGACATCCGCACCGTCCTTGCCCTGCATCGGCTCGATGCAAAGGTCCTCGAAGCGGCTGTCGGGATAGGTGGCGATCTGGTTGCCGTGCACGTCGATGCTCTGCAGGAAATAGCCGTTGCGGTACAGCAGGCCGACCGCGGTGAACGGCAGGCCGAGGTCGCTGGCCGATTTGCAATGGTCACCGGCCAGGATGCCCAGACCGCCGGAATAGATGGGCAGGGATTCGTGCAGGCCGAACTCGGCCGAGAAATAGGCGATCGAGTGCTGCTTGCTGTCCTTGAAATGCACCGGGAACCACAGCAGTTCCTCTTTCAGGTAGGAATCGAAATCGGCCAGCGCCCCGTGGTACAGGGCCAGGTAGGCGCGATCGTTCGCCATCTCCTCCAGCCGGATCTGGCTGACCCGACGCAGGAACAGCCGGGGATTGTGCCCGCACAGGGTCCACAGGTCCTCGTCCATCTGCCGGAACAGGTTGCGTGCCCGGGCATGCCACGAGAACCACAGGTCGCCGGCGATCTCCTCGAGGCGGATCAGCGCCTCGGGGAGCTTCGGACGGATCTGGAAACTGAAAACCTGAGGCTTGGTATTGCGCACGCCTTAAACCCCCGGGCGGCCGTTGAGCGGCCGGCACCAACCGTATGGCAGTCTGCGCATGGCGTCACCGACGTCAATGTCAGACCGGTTTCGCATCATGGACGCCCCAATAACGCCCGCTTCAGGTCCGCATCGGCCGGGCTGGTGCCCAGCCACACGCACAGCAGCGCCCGCTGGAAGTCCGCGCCCTCGATGCGTCCCAGTGTCTGGCCGTTCAGGAACACCCCGGTGGTCCCGTCCGGCAGCAGGTCGAAACGGTAGACGTCGTCCCGGTGCGCCTCGCGGAACATGGCGTTGAAGCGCTCGAGGCGCGGGCGCAGGGCGGCCATCGCCGCCTTGTCCTGATTCTTCTCGAAGCCGTCGTTCCAGCCCTCCGCCAGCCGCTTCTGGCTGACGCCGTCGTAGATGAAATGCATGACGATGCGCTTGGCGCCGCCGTCGGCCAGCACGGCGTCGGCGCTGGGCAGCGTGTGTTCGGTATACAGCGCCGCGGCATAGATGTGCAGGAAGAACTTGGTGCGGATGCCGGCGCCGTTGAGCACCAGCGAGCGGCCGGCCAGTTGCACCTGCGGCGGGAACACGATGCCGTCCACCTCGGCCGCCACCGCCCCGGTGCAACCCATGCCGAGCAGGATCAGCGCAAACAGCAGACTCTTTCGCATAACCATGCCCCTCCGTGCGGATAGGGGGATTATGGCACATCGGCCGCAGCTCGGGATATTCGCCACGCCGTCCCCGGGTAATCCGGCCTGGTTTGCCGTCCCGTTTACCCCGGATCAGCCGAAACGGAAGCCGCCGGCATACACCGCCAGGCAGGCGTCCACGGCATCGACATCGTAGAATCTCCCCCGATTGCCGCTGATCTCGGCGGCAGCGGCCTCATGCCCCAGGCCGGTGCGGTAGGGCCGGTGCGAGCTCATCGCCTCCATGACGTCGGCGACGGCGACGATCCTCGCCTCCAGGCAGATCTGGCTGCCCTTCAGGCCCTGCGGATAGCCGGAGCCGTCGATACGCTCATGATGCTGGTAGGCGACCTCGGCCACCGGCCACGGAAAATGGATGTCCTTCAGGATGTTGAACCCGACCTTCGGATGCTCCCTGACCATCAGCATCTCCATCTCATTGAGCCGGGAGGGCTTGCTCAGGATCTCCGCCGGGATATTGATCTTGCCGATGTCGTGGATCGTCGCCCCCAGATGGATGCCCTGCAGCGCATCCTCGTCCAGCCCCATCTTCCGACCGATGGCCACCGCCAGTTCGGCCACCCGCCGCTGGTGGCCGGCCGTGTACGGGTCCCTCGCCTCCACCGCCTTGGAGATGGCCACCACCGTCTCATCGAGGTTCAGGCGCATCTGGGCCAGATGCTGCTCGTTGAGCCTCAGGGCATCGTCGCGTTCCAGGCGGACGCGCAGCACATTCACCCCGAAGGCGAGGTCGCCGGCCATCTCCTCGAGCAACCTGATCTCGTTGTCGGTGAAGGCATCCACCTCCTCCGCATACACGTGCAGCAGGCCGAATACGGCCCCCGTTTCGTCCTTCAGCGGCAGGGCGATGTCCGAAGCGCAACCTGCCCCGAGCATCGCATCCTTCCAGTCATGCGGCGGCTCTCTGGCGATGTCCCGGGCGATCTGCGTCTTGCCCGTGCGTATGGCACGGCCGGTCGGACCCACCGCGCGCGCGTCATCACCCCAGCCCGGCCGGATCTCATCCATCAGGCCCTGCGGCACGCCGGCACTGGCCATCAGTTCGATATCCTTGTCCGCATTGTCGCGCGCATAGCCGACCCAGGCCATGCGATAGCCGCGCTGCTCGACGATCGCCGTGCAGACGGATTGCATCAGCTTGACCTCGTCGGTGGCGTGCACCAGCTCGCGGTTGACCGTGCCCAGCGTCACCAGCGCCCGGTTGGCATGCGCCAGGGCGATCTCCGCCTTTTTCACATCGATGGTGTCCCAGGCAAGATCGGCCAGTTGCGTCAGGAAATCGACATCCTGATCGTCATAGGGCTGCGGCTTGTTGCCGATGCCGATGGCCGCCACCACCTTGTCGTTGCGCAGGATCGGTACGGTGGCCAGCCGCGACACCGCCGCATGGCCTTCGGGCATCCCCTTCCTGTCGGGCAGGGAGGCGTAATCCTCGTGGATCACCGGCTTTCGGCTGCGGATGGCATCCGCCCATACGCCGGCCTGGCTGACCGGGTAATGCACGCCGGCGCCCTCGGCCGTGCACATCGCCTCGACGGTATGGCTCGACCAGGCCTGCAGCATGATCGTTTCCTGATCCTCGTCCACGAAATGGAAGAAGCCGATGTCGCTGCCCGTCAGCTCCTCGGCGAGATCGAGGGTTGCCTGCATCAGCTGCCGGTGATCGAGCCGGGGCGCCATGTCGGCCAGGCGCAATCGCGCCTGCAGCAGCATCTCATGCATTTTTTGCTCGGTGATATCGACGGCCAGTCCGGTGACGATGGTATCCCCGGATGCTTCCCGGATATCGATGGACCGGTCGTTCAGCCATCGCCAGTTGCCTTGCGCGTCCCTGATCCGGTATTCCAGGTTGAAGCTTCCCTTGCTGTGCATACCCGCCA
>DATLWN010000035.1:0-3095 GCA_035576305.1 Mariprofundaceae bacterium | reverse complement strand
CTCCTGGCACTGATGATCGCCGGGTGCGCCCAGGGCCGTCCCCAGGCCGGGGAGATGCGCATCGGCCTGGCACAGGCGCCGATGACGCTCGATCCGCGCTATGCCACCGATGCGGCATCGGTCCGGGTCCAGGAGTTGGTGCATCGCGGCCTGGTGCGTCTGGACGATCGCTTCATGCCCCAGCCGGATGTGGCGCGCTCCTGGGATCACCCGACGCCGCTGCTGTGGATATTCCATCTGCGTCCGGGCATCCGGTTCCATGACGGTACGCCGCTGACCTCCCGCGATGCAGCCGCGACCTTGGATGCCATCCTGGACGCATCCAAGGCCAGCCCCCTGCGCAGCGGCTTCGCTGCCATCCAGTCCATCGAGCCATCCGATCCCATGACCCTGA
Source organism: Mariprofundaceae bacterium (assembly GCA_035576305.1). GTDB lineage: Bacteria > Pseudomonadota > Zetaproteobacteria > Mariprofundales > Mariprofundaceae > DATLWN01. The sequence goes on along the minus strand of DATLWN010000035.1, from coordinate 2,701 downwards.
AGATCGTGCTCTCACACCCCGATGCCTCGCTGCTGACGCGCCTGGCGGTGGGCATCCTGCCGGCCTCCCTGGCCCGCGGCCCGCAGCTCGCCCGCAGCACCATCGGCTGTGGCCCGTTCAGGTTCAGGGCCTGGGATGCGAACGGCCTGATCCTGGATCGCGTCGATGTGGATCCACAGCCGGGCAGCGTGCAGCACATCCGCTTCATCGAGGTCAAGGACCCCGTGACCCGTTGCCTGAAGCTGGTCAACGGCGAGCTCGATCTGATCGAGAACGATCTGCCACCGCGTCTGTTGCCCTATCTGGCGTCCCACAAGGACAGGGTGACGCTGCAAAGCGCGCCGTCCACGACCTTCAGCTATCTGGGCCTGAACCTGCAGGATCCGGCGCTGTCCGATGTGCGCGTGCGCCGGGCGCTGGCCCTGGCCATCGACAGGGACAAGCTGAAGCAGGCCCTGTTCTCCGATATGCCGGTGCTGGCCGAAACGATCCTGTCGCCGCAGCACTGGGCCTATGCGAAGCTGCCGGTCCGGGCCTTTGATCCAGTCGAGGCCGGGCGGCTGCTGGACGAGGCCGGCCTGCATCCCGGCAAGGACGGCGTCCGCCTGGTGCTGGACTACAGCACGAGCACCGATCCGACCCGCCTGAACCTGGCCACCGCCATCGCCTCGATGTGGCGCAGGGTCGGGGTGGAGGTGCATGTGCACTCCATGGAGTGGGGCGGCTTCTACGCCCGCATCAAGCAGGGCAATTTCCAGGTGTTCTCGCTTTCCTGGGTCGGCATCGTCGATCCGGACATCTACCGCTGGGTGCTCTCATCACAGATGTGGCCACCCAAGGGGGCCAACCGCGGCCGCTACCGCAATGCCGAGGTGGATCAATGGCTGGATGCGGCGGCACAGACGGAGGACCGGCAGGCCAGGGCCGCGCTCTATGCCAAGGTGGAGCAGCAGATGTGGCAGGACGTGGTCTATATCCCGTTGTGGTACGAGCCGGTGATCGCGGCCTACGGCCCGCGCGTGTCCGGCTTTGCCCTCCATGCCGATGGCAGCCTCAGGGGGCTTGCCGAGGTGCGCCTGCGGTCAGCGCAGCCCTAGGACAGCTCGATCTCCCCGTCGAAGACATGGGCCACCGGACCCTCCAGCAGCAGGTGTTCGGCATCGCCCGAGACGGTCACGTCGCCGCCGGGCATGCACACCGTGACCGGTTCCGCCGCTCCCTCCACATGCCAGATGGCAGCGGCCACGGCACAGGCACCGCTGCCGCAGGCCGGGGTGCGTCCGGCGCCGCGTTCGATGATGTCGATGTAGGCATGCGGGCCGACGCGGCCGGTGATGATCTCGATGTTCCTGTCCGTCGGGAAATCCTCGACGGCCTCGAAAAACACCCGGTGCGGATTGCCGAGCTCGACATCCACGTGTGCCGTTGTCTCGCCGGTGATGCGCGCCGCGCCCATCTCCACGCGGATGCCGGATTCACTGCGGCATGCCGTGACCGTGCGGTCGGCGAGCGCGATGCGCGCACTGTCCTTGCCAAGCTCCCGCAGCAGCAGGTCGCCGACACAGCGCAGGCCGTTGCCGCAGTTGCCGGCCTCGCCCCCGTCCGGGTTGAAGATGCGCATCCGCGCGTCGGCCGACGGGTCCGGCGACAGCATCAGCACCTGGTCGCAGCCGATGCCGGTACGCCGGTCGGCCAGCCGCATCATCAGCGCCGGCGTGGGTTCCGGCAGGGTCTGATGCCGGCCGTCGAGAATGACGAAATCATTCCCCTGGGCCTGCATCTTGGTGAAACGCAGCTTCATGCGGCCGGCTTCGTGTGTTCGACCACGACGGTGGTGTAGACACCGCCGCGCACGTTGAACACGGCCTCGACCTTCAGGTAGCGCGGGTCGAGCAGGCGGATCAGGTCATTCGCGATCATGTTCGTGACCTTCTCGTGGAAATGCCCCTCGTCGCGGAAGCTCCAGAAATAGAGCTTCAGTGACTTGAGCTCCACGCACAGCTGGTCCGGCACGTAATCGAGCCGGATATCCGCGAAATCCGGCTGGCCCGTCTTCGGGCACAGGCAGGTGAACTCCGGGGTGTCGATGCGGATGTGGTAGTCGCGCTCCGGATTCGGGTTGGGGAAGGTCTCCATCTGCTTGCTGGGCTTGGTGCTCATGCCGGAACCTCGAAATGCGTGATGATGTCCGCATAGATGCGGGTCAGGGTATCCAGCTCGTCTATGCGCACGCGCTCGCCGATCTGGTGGATCGTGTCGTTGGTCAGCCCCAGTTCGACCACCGGCACGCCGGCGGCGGCCAGGAAGCGGCCGTCCGAGGTGCCGCCGCCCGTATCACGCCGGGCATGGATGCCGGTGATGCGATGGATGCTCTCGCATACATGGTCGAGCAGGGGGCCGTCCGGCGTCGAGAAGGCGTTGGCCTGATGCTGCAGCTCGATCAGCGCCTCCACGCCCCCGCAGGCGGCGGTGATGCGTTCGCGGATGCCGCGGTAATCGACGCTTGGGTTGTAGCGGATGTCGAGCGTGATGCGGCAGCGGCCGGGGATCACGTTCATGGCCCCGGTGCCACCCCCGATATTGGTGATCTGGCAGGAGGTCGGCGGAAAGCCGTCGGCGGCCTCGCCCCAGTCGATGGCGATGATGCGGGAGAGCGGCGCCACGGCCCGGTGGACGGCGTTGTCGGCATCGTCCGGATAGG
>DATLWN010000034.1:0-10671 GCA_035576305.1 Mariprofundaceae bacterium | reverse complement strand
CGCCAACCGCGAGCGCTGTGCCGAACAGATCGAGTGGAGCATGAGCATGGTCACGGCGCTGGCGCCACGCATCGGCTACGACCGGGCGGCCGCCATCGCCAAGCAGGCCGTGGCCGAGGGCAAGACGGTGCGCCAGGTCTGCCTGGAGCAGAAGGTCATGGAGGCATCCGAGCTGGATCGCCTGCTGGATCCGGCCACCATGCTCAAGCCGCACGCCTAGTCGCCCATAAAGGGCGGCGATGGGATAGCCTCCGGCCTCGACAGCGGCGGGGCTGGCACCTAAAATCCCGACAACTTTGCGCGGGGTGATGCGATCGTGGCGGAACACAAGGCTATCCTGGCTCTGGCGGACGGGCGCATTTTTCACGGCAAGGCCTATGGCCATCGCGGTCATACGGTCGGCGAGATCTGCTTCAACACCTCGATGACCGGTTACCAGGAGATCCTGACCGATCCGTCCTATACCGACCAGATCATCACCTTCACCTATCCGCATATCGGCAATGTCGGCGTCAACGAGGACGACATGGAATCGGCCGATGTCGCGGCACGCGGCTGCATCCTGCGCGCCCCGGCGCGCCTGACCTCCAGCTACCGGGCCGAGGACGGCCTGGAGAGCTGGCTGCGCTCGCGCCGGGTCGTGGCGATCGCCGATGTCGATACGCGGGCATTGACCCGGCATCTGCGTACGCAGGGCGCCGTCAACGGCGTCATCGCCTCCGACGGCATGGGTGAGGCGGCGGCCGTGGACATGGCGCGGGCCTGGGAAGGGCTGGAGGGCCGCGACCTGGTCGGGCAGGCCTCGACGAAACAGGTCACCGGCTGGACGCAGGGCAGCTTCGATCTGGGCAGCCGGCAGTTCGCCCAGAGCGGCCAGAGTTGGCATGTCGTGGCCATGGATTTCGGCTGCAAGCGCAACATCTTCCGCAAGCTGGCCGATCGCGATTGCCGCGTGACCATCGTGCCGGCCTCCACGCCGGCCTCGGAGATCCTGGCGCAAAAGCCGGACGGCATCTTCCTGTCCAACGGTCCGGGCGATCCGGCCGCGGCCGGCTATGCGGTGGCCGCCATCCGCGAGCTTCTGGACCACGATGTCCCGATCTTCGGCATCTGCATGGGGCACCAGCTGCTGTCCCAGGCCCTGGGCATGCGTACCTTCAAGCTCAAGTTCGGGCACCGTGGCGGCAATCATCCGGTGCGCGACGAAACAACGGGCAGGATCGAGATCACCAGCCAGAACCACGGCTATGCGGTGCGTGACGAGAACGTGCCGGCGCATGTGGAGGTGACGCATCGTTCGCTGTTCGACGGTACGGTCGAGGGCCTGCGCGTGCGCGGGCGGCCGGTCTTTTCGGTGCAGTACCATCCGGAGGCGAGCCCCGGCCCGCACGATGCCGATTACCTGTTCGACCGTTTCGTCGAGACGATGCGGGGCTGATCCGAGGTATTCCCTCATGAACAAACTGTCCCGTTTTTCGGCGTTGGTGGAGCGCTCGCACGGCGGCATGCGCGTGGAACACCGCTTCCGGCGCCTGGTGCTGCGCACCGCCGTGCAGGCGTTGCGCTATTCCCCCTATATCACCGACTGGTATCCGAGCCTGGATGATCCGTTGATGCTGCGCATCCTCGAGGCGCATCCGCGTATCTGCGAGAAGGTCGTCCGTCCGTATCTGCGCTGCGGCCTGTCCTACGGAGAACGGCACCGGGCGCTGATCGGCCAGTATCACTGGCTGCGCTCGCATCTGACGGCGTCGGCGCTGGAGGCCGTGTTCGTCGGGGATGGGCTTGAACTGGCGCATCTGTCGCTTGCCGGGGTCGGCGAGTATCGTCTGGTGCTGCGCTATTACGACCAGTTCGAGATGGAGGGTGACCTGACCCTGAGCCTGGTGCGCGCGGACGGGTTGCGCATCTACAGCATGACCTTCTCGATGCTGGCGGAGAAAGATGGGCTGCATGCGCAGATCGGCGGCTCTCAGGGCGGGGCCGGCGAGCTGGGCGAAACGGTCAGGCAGCTGACCAAGGCCATGCAGGGCATGCGCCCCAAGGCCCTGGTGCTGTTCGCACTGATGCGCATCGCGAAGGGCTGGGGCGCCACGCGTCTGTCGGGGATCCGCAGCGCCAACCATGTCTATCAGTGCCAGCCTTTCCGCCGCGGACGCCGGCAGCGGGTTCAGGCCGACTACGACGTCCTGTGGCAGGATGCGGGGGGCAGCGTGGCACAGGATAATCCGCGCCTGTATGACCTGCCGCTCGTCTGGCAGACCAGACCCATCGAGGAGATAGCCCCCAACAAGCGGGCGATGTACCGGCGCCGCTATGCCATGCTCGATGCCCTGGGGGCCGAACTGGACCGGGGCGCGAACCTGGCCTGCGCTCAGGGGGAAGGGGCGGCCTGAGCGTTCGCGTTGTCCCCGAACATCTGCTGGAAGCGGGATTCGGGCATCAGGATCGGATCGGCGATGCCCAGGTTCTGGATCTGCTGCCATAGCGCATCGGCCTCGGCATGGCTCTCGGGCGGGAACGTGAAGCGGAAGGTCGGGATCTCCACCATGCGCCGCTGGTAGCGGTACTTCCTTCCCGCACGCTGCAGGCGCTCCTGCATCTGCTCGGCATAGGAAGCGATGAAGAAGCGGCCGAGGCCGACCAGGTAGGCGCTCGGCGCCTTGATGACGTTGGCATCGAATCCCAGCTTCCGCCATGCGGCGGCCGCCTTGGCCGCGCTCGGGTAATCCTGGTACAGCGTGGCATCGTCGAAGGCATGCATCTCCACCGGTTCCTTGCGCTGCAGCAGGATGGGGGAGAATCCGGCCTGCTGCAGGCGTTCCTGCATGGCCTTGGCCGCCTGTCCCCAGACCAGGCGACGGGTGACGACACGCCACAGCGAGGTCTGTCCCTGCGTGGATGGGGTGTTCAGCAGGGTGCCGCGCACCGATGACTGGTCGGGTGGCGGTGGCGGCGGGGTCCAGCTGACCCAGGCCAGCCAGCTCAGGATGGCCAGCCCGATCAGGCCGGACCAGGTACGCCGTACCGGAATCAGGTGAAGTGCCTTTCGGCCAGCAGTCGCAGGCCTTCGAGCGTCAGATAGGGGAGAACATGGTCCAGCTCCCGGATATCGGGGGCCACGACGCGCACCATGCCGCCGGTGGCGACGATGGTGACGTCTTCATAGCCGGGCATGGCACGGATGCGGCGGATCAGGCCCGAGATCGATTCCACCGCCGCCCAGTAACTGCCCACCTGCATGCTGGTGGCGGTGTCGCGCCCGATCATCATGTCGGCGCGCGCGAACGACACCTCCGGCAGCTTGGCCGCCCGCTCGTGCAATGCCGTCAGGCCGATCTCCATGCCCGGCAGGATCAGGCCGCCCGCATAACGCCCTTCGGGGGATACGATGTCGAAGGTCGTGGCCGTGCCGCAATCGATGACGACGACGGGGCTGCCGAAGAACTCGCGGGCGGCGACGGCATTGACGATGCGGTCCGCCCCCACCTCGCGCGGGTTCTTGTAATCCAGGGCCATGCCGGTCTTGACCTCCGCCCCGCCGACGAAGGCCGGCGTCAGCTCGCAGATGCGCTCGCATGCCTGGGTCAGGGTCCGGTCCAGCCTGGGCACGACGCTGGCCGCCATGATGCCGTCGATGGCCTTGGGGTTGCGCCCTTCCTGTTCGAACAGGCCGTACAGCTGCCATGCCAGTTCGTCCGGCGTGGCGTATCTGCTGCTGGACAGCCGCCAGTGCGCCGCCAGCTCGCCGTCCTCGTACAGGCCGAACACGGTCTGCGTGTTGCCAACGTCGATGACCAGGAATGCAGGCATGTCAGGGCGCCCCCATCAGTTCGAGATCGCCGGCGATGATACGCCGGGTGGCATCGCCCGTGGAGAGCAGCAGGGCACCGTCATGGTCGATGGCGATGGCCGTGCCCTCCACGTAACCGCCGCCGTCGTGGACGCGCACCCGGGTCCCGCTGCCGGCATGGGCGGACCACCAGCTGTCGCGCAGCGAATCGAAGCCCTCGTGCAGATACAGTCCGTAGCAGGCATCCAGGCTGCGGATCACCCTCTCGGCGACCTCCAGCCGGCGCATCGGCCGGCGGGCGGCGGTGGCCAGATCGGTCACCGCCTGCTGGATGTCGTCCGGCCAGCCGTTCTCCGGATGGCGGACATTGATGCCGATGCCGGCCACCACCGCCTGCACATGCCCCGGTTCGGCGCGCATCTCGGTCAGGATGCCGGCCAGCTTGGCACCGCGGTGCAGGATGTCGTTGGGCCACTTGATGGCCACCTCGGCGCCGAGGCCCCTGAAGGCCTCGTACAGGGCCACGCCGACCACCAGCGGGATCTGCGACACACGCTCCGGCGGCAGCGACGGGCGCAGCAGCACGGACAGGGCCAGCGCGTCGTCGGTCAGGGTGTGCCAGGTGCGGCCCAGGCGCCCGCGACCGTGTTGTTGCTGCTCGGCGATGATGACCAGTCCCTCCGGCGCGTCGGCATCAGCGGCCCGCAGCGCCTCCAGGTTGGTCGAATCGACGGTTTCCAGGCAGAGAATCCGCTGGCCGATGCGCGCGGGCGGGTCGATGGCCAGGCGCATGGCCAGCGCCTCGGCGGTGAAACGGTCCGATTCCAGGATGTAGCCGCGGCCGGATTCGGAGCGGATGCGGATGCCGCTACGCCGCAGGGCCTGCACGTGCTTCCACACCGCGGTGCGGCTGAGCCCGAGCTCCGCGGCCAGCTCATGGCCCGATACCGGTCCGGGGCCGCCGGCCAGGCGCGTGAGGATTCTCTGCTGGACGGGGTGGGTCATTCAGCTCACCCGCATCGACAGGTCGAGCGCTGCCGCCGAATGCGTGATGGCGCCGATGGCCAGGCGGTCGGCGCCGGCCTCGGCATAGGCGCGGGCATTGGCCAGGGTGATGCCGCCGGAGGCCTCGAGGATCATGGTATGGGGTATCAGCTCGCGGGCCTGGCGCACCATGTCCGGGGTCATGTTGTCGAGCAGGATCATGTCCGGCCCGGCACCGACCGCCTCCTGCACCTCGGCCAGTGTTTCGCACTCCACCTCGACCCACAGGGTTCCGGCGGTTTTCCGGCAGGCCAGCACGGCCCGGCTCAGCGAGCCGCAGGCCGCGATGTGGTTCTCCTTGATCAGCAGGCCGCTGGCCAGATCCATGCGGTGGTTGTGGCCGCCGCCGTGCCCCACCGCCTGTTTCTCCAGTTTTCTGAGGCCGGGGGTGGTCTTGCGGGTGTCAAAGATGGCGCAGCCGGTGCCGGCGACGGCTTGCACATAGGCATGGGTGGCGGTGGCGATGCCGGACAGGTGCTGCAGGAAGTTCAGGGCGGTGCGTTCGGCCGCCAGCAGCGCGCGCAGCGGGCCGGAGAGCGCGCAGATCGTTTCCCCGGCGGCCACCGCCTCGCCGTCGTGCCTGTGCCATTGCACGGCGATGGCGGCGTCCACCTGCCGGAACACCTCGCCGGCCACGGCGGTGCCCGACAGGATGCCCGCGGCCTTGGCACGGATCACCGCCGTGCCCTGTTGCTCCGCAGGGATCGTGGCCTGGGCCGTCAGGTCCCGAAGGGCGGCATCCTCGGCCAGCGCCGTCTGGATCAGGTCGATCATCCCTGCATCCTAGAGCAACCACAGCACGACGCCCATGGCGGCCGCCGCTGCCGGCTGGTTCCAGCTTCCGGGCACCAGGGCGCGGGCCACGGAGGCGGCGATGCCGGCCACCGATGTGGCCATCAGCAGCGGCTGCCAGTCGATGCCGTGGTAGACATGCACGCTCCAGCTGCACAGGCCGGCGGCGGCCAGCACCAGCAGCAGGTGACCCGGCAGTGTCTGCTGCGGGTGCGCCGGGAACCCGAGGGCGAGGAATCCGAAATGGTCCAGCCAGGAGGCGGCCGGCTGCGCCAGGCAGACGGTCAGGGCGATGCCCAGGCCGAACTCCGGGATCGACTGGAACAGGCCGGCGGCGATGCCGAGGGTGGCGACGAAAAAGGCGAGCGGCCAGAAGGGCGTGGGCTTTTTCAGCCGGTAGTCGACCGGCGACGGCGGGGCGGCCCAGGCCCGGCGCAGGTCCCGCCAGAACGGGCGGCGCAGCAGCAGCGGCAGCAGCACGAAGCAGGCGAGCATGCCGATGCCGGCCCAGATCCAGCGCGGATCGTGGTAGATGGGCCACATCACGACCCAGATGGCGAACAGCGGCGGGATGCTCTTCTGGATGACGTCGCGGGCCACACGCCGGCGAAACAGCGCCACCGACAGCCATGCGACCTGCAGCATGCCGACCAGCACGATGGCCGTCAGCACCAGATCCGGGGTCTGGACGGAGAGGTTCATGCGTCAAGCCTATCGGAGCCGCCGGGGTGCTGAAAGTCACCGGCGGATCGTCTAGTCTTCCTCCACACCGGAGAAGGGAGGGAATGGCATGACCCAGGATGAAATGAAACAGAAGGTGGCCGAGGCCGCACTGGCCTATGTCGAGGAAGACAGCATCGTCGGCGTGGGCACCGGTTCGACGGCCAACAAGTTCATCGATGCCCTGGCGGGCATGAAGTCCCGCATCCTCGGGGCGGTGGCCAGTTCGAACGCCACGGCCGAACGGCTGGCCGGCCACGGCATCCGGGTGCTGGACCTGAACGAGGCGCTGACCCAGGTGCCGGCCCTGTCCGTGTATATCGACGGTGCCGATGAATTCGATGCGGGCCGGAACCTGATCAAGGGCGGTGGCGGGGCGCTGACGCGGGAGAAGATCGTGGCTGCGGCATCGCGGCGCTTCGTGTGCATCGTGGACGAGACCAAGCGGGTGGACGTGCTGGGGGCGTTCCCGCTGCCGATCGAGGTGATCCCGATGGCGCGCGAACTGGTGGCGGCCGAGGCGCGCAAGCTGGGCGGGGAGCCGAGGCTGCGTGAGGGCTTCACCACGGACAACGGCAATATCATCCTGGATGTGCACGGCCTTCGCATCACCGACCCCCGCGGTATGGAGGAGCACCTGAACAATGTCCCCGGTGTGGTGACCAACGGCATCTTCTCGCTGCAGGGGGCGGCCATCGTGCTGATGGGAACGCCGGCGGGCGTGCAGACCATCGGCTAGAGACCCCGGCCCGTGATGCGGGTGTTTGCAGACAGGGCATGCTAGGATGCCCTGGCCGTATCGGCGTCGCCGCGTGGCGGTGCCGTGTTGCGGTAAGGGGACGAAGATGAAAGACGGTGCCCCATCGGAGCTCGATGCCGGCCGCCCATGGCCGCTGATCGCCGCCATCGCCCTGATCACGCTGTTGCTGGCGGGCATGGTCAGCTGGACCAGCCTCGAGCGCCGGCATATCAGCAATGTCCATACCGTGGCCCTGAAGGCGGGTGAGGACTCGCTGTTCGATCTGGCAAACTTCCACCGCCGGCTGGAGGAGTGGGTATCCGGCAAATCCAGCACTGATCCGGCAAGCCTGTTGATGATTCTGGATGGCATCGATCAGAGGTTGCAGCGCATCCACGCACTGGCGGATCACACGCATGCCTTCCGCTTCCATCCCGTCGCCGAATTGCACGCCAAGATCGAGGCCGCCCGGGAGATGCTGCGCCAGCTGAGCGAGCTGGCGCGGAAGCTGGTCGCCAATCCGACCGTCAGCGGGTTCGGCTCCGTCAACGACGAGGCCTTCGACGCGCTGTACACGCGCCTGCGCATCACCATCCAGCAGGTCAACATCCTGCTCGATGCCGAACGGCAGGCCCACGTGCGTTTCGCCGGCTTTCTGCAGGACATCTCGATTGCGCTGATCCTGCTGGCCGGCATCTGCATCGTCTGGCTGGTTCTGCGCTATGATCAGCGGCGCCGGCGCGATTTCTCGGACATCCTGGATGCGCGGGCGGCGCTGCATGCCCGGGACGGCATGCTGGCTGCGATCTTCGGTGCCTCACCGGATCTGCTGATGGTGCTGGATGGCGACGGGCGTATCGTCGATGCCAATGCCAGCGTGCAGCAACTGCTTGGGCACAGCCGCGGGGATCTGCTGGCATCCAATTTCTCCGACCTGTTCGCCGCCGGTCCGGAGTCGGATCTGCCGCATCAACGGCTCGGTTCCGCCCTTGCCGGGGAGATGCAGGACTTCGAGGCCGGGATCATGGATGCCCAGGGCGTGGAGCACCCGGTCGAGGTCCGGCTGCGCGAGATGCCCGGCGGGCTGGGTGGCAGGCATGTGGTCATCATGCGCGATCTTTCCACCCTGCGGAACCTGGAATCCTCGCTGATCCGGGAGGAACAGCGCTACCGGAATATCTTTCACCAATCGCCGGTGGCGATGTGGGAGGAGGATTTCTCGGCCGTGAAGGCGTGGGTGGATGCGCGCCGGGATTCCGGCGTCGGCGATCTGGAGGCCTATTTTCGGGAGCACCCGGAAGATATCCGGCATTGTGTCGGTCTGGTGCGCGTCCGTGACGTCAACCGGGCGGCGCTTCGCCTGTACGGTACCGAATCGCGTGAGCAATTGCTGGGTGCGCTGGAAAAGACCTTTGTCGCGGGCTCGTACGAGGACTTCGGCCGGGAGGTGGCATCGCTGGCGCGCGGGGAGTCGCTGTTCGAGATGCAGACGCAGCGCCAGACGCTGGACGGCGAGGTCCGGGACGTGCTGCTGAACCTGACGATGGTGCCGGCCGCCGAACAGCCATGGGGGCATGTGGTGGTGGCGCTGACCGACGTCACACGCCTCAGGCAGGCCGAACGGGAGAGGCAGGATACCCAGGCCAAGATGCTGCACGTGCAGCGGCTGGAGTCGCTGGGGGTACTGGCCGGCGGCATTGCCCATGACTTCAACAACCTGCTGACCGCCATCATGGGGAACACGTCCCTGGCCCGGGATTATCTGCCCGAGACGAGCCAGGCCCACGAATACCTTGTGCGCATCGAGAATACCAGCAGGCGTGCCGCCGACCTGTGCCAGCAGATGCTGGCCTATTCCGGCAAGGGACGGTTCGTGATCAAGCCGATCAACCTGTCCGAGCTGGTCGAGGAGATGACCCATCTGCTGCACGTGTCGATCGGCAAGAGCATCGTGCTGCGCCTGGATCTGCCGAAGTCGCTGCCGCCGATCAATGCCGATGTGGCCCAGGTGCAGCAGGTGGTGATGAACCTGGTGACCAATGCCTCGGAAGCCATCGGCGACCAAAGCGGTGCGATCACCATCGCCACGGGGCTGATCGATGTGGATGCGCAGTATCTGAACGGTCTCGGTGCCGAGGAAAGGCTGGCCGCGGGGCGTTATGTGTATCTGGAGGTGTCCGATACGGGCTGCGGCATGGACGAGTCGACCCGGGAACGGATCTTCGATCCGTTTTTCACCACCAAGTTCACCGGACGCGGCCTCGGCATGGCGGCGGTGCTGGGCATCGTGCGCGGCCACAAGGGCGCGATCAAGGTGTACAGCGAGCCGGGCAAGGGCTCGTCGTTCAAGGTTCTGTTCCCCTGTTCGGACGCCGACAAGGCGATCGATATGAAGGCGACGCGGGCACAGAAGGAGCCGGCATGGCGGGGCCAGGGGACCGTGCTGGTGGTCGATGACGAGGCGTCGATCCGCGAGATCGCGGCGATCGCGCTGGAACGTGCCGGCTTCAAGGTGTTGATGGCCGCGGACGGCGTCGATGGCGTGGAGATGTTCCGCCAGCACCACGGTGAGATCGTGGCCGTGCTGCTGGACATGACCATGCCGCGCCTGGGTGGGGAGGATGCCTTCACGGAGATGCGGCAGATCGATGCCGCGGCCAGGGTGATCCTGACCTCCGGTTACAACGAGCAGGACGCGACGAACCGCTTCGCCGGCAAGAACCTGGCCGGCTTCATCAAGAAGCCCTATTCCCCGAAGACGCTGGTCGCCAAGTTCAGGGAGGTGCTGGGGGAGGATACCGGCAAGGCCTAGGCCGGGGCCGCACATCCGGCGAGTCCTCACATGGTGTGCGATGGTGTAGCGTGCCGCGCATGCGCGTCGACGACTTCGATTTCGAGCTGCCGCCATCCCTGATCGCCCAGCATCCGCTGCCCAGCCGCGATGCCTCCCGGCTGCTCGATCTGACCGGATCGGGCATGGCGGATCGCAGCATGCGGGATCTGCCCTCGCTGGTCCGCCCGGGCGACGTCTGGGTGCTCAACGACACCCGCGTCATTCCGGCCCGCCTGCTGGGGACAAAACCGTCCGGCGGCCGGGTCGAGCTGCTGCTGCTCGAACCCGACGGGGCGCCGGACGTATGGCTGGCCTGGGGGCGGGCGAACAAGCCGCTGCGGGTGGGCGAGCGCATCGACATCGCCGACGGCTTCGCGGCCGAGATCCTCGGGCGCGACGGCAAACAGGTGCGGATACGCCTGTTGGCCCCCGATGTGCCGGCGGCCATCGAGGCGCACGGCCACATGCCGCTTCCCCCCTACATCCAGAGGGAAGATGCCGCGGGTGACCGCGAGCGCTACCAGACGGTGTTCGCGAAAAGCCCCGGAGCGGTGGCCGCGCCCACGGCCGGCCTGCACCTGACCGAATCGCTGATGCAGGCGATGGGGGCGGCGGGGGCGCGTTTCGCGCATCTGACGCTGCATGTGGGCCCCGGCACCTTCCAGCCGGTGCAGGCTGGGCGCGTCGAGGACCACCCCATGCACAGCGAGGCCTTCGCGGTGCCAGCAGCGACGGCGGAAATGGAGATCG
>DATLWN010000033.1:0-5697 GCA_035576305.1 Mariprofundaceae bacterium | reverse complement strand
GGCCGGTCTGCAGGAACCGGGTTGCGTCACACGCGTGGACGCCGGCCTGCCCGACATCTCGGCCACCGAGCTGCGCCGGGCGCTGGCAGGCGGACAGGTGCCGCCCGGCTGGCTGCCTGCGGCGATCGCCGACGAGGTGGTTGCGGCATATGAAGAACATGAACGACGGGAGCATGCATGAGCAACGAAGAACAGGATCACCGCCTGGAGGCGCTGACGGCGGCCGTGGTGGAGGCCGTGGAGGACAAGAAGGCGCTGGACGTGGCGGTGGTCGATGTGCGGGGGAACTGCACCTTCGCCGATCGCTTCATCATCGCCACCGGACGCACCGACCGGCAGCTCAAGGCCATTGCCGAGGCAGGGGCGGCGGCGGCGCACCGTTTCGGCTTGCCCGCCCGCATCGAGGGGCTGGATGCCATGGAGTGGCTGCTGATCGACCTCGGGGATGTCGTGCTGCATGTGATGCTGCCGGAGGTGCGCGAGAGCGTGCAGCTCGAACGACTGTGGGGGCATGTTCCCGCCGGCCGCAGCGTCGCGGAAGGCGCATCCGGCTGAGCGATGAGGCTGCGTCTGATCGTGGTCGGGCGCGGGGCGCCGGAGCTGGCCGGCTACGAATCGCGGTTCACCAAACGCCTGGCCGGCATGACCGGGTTCCAGTTGATCGAGTTGCCCGAGGGCCGGGCACGGCAGCCGGCACAGCGCCAGCAGGAGGAGGAACGGCATATCCTGCAGCAATTGAACGGGCAGCCTTACGTGCTGTTTGACGAGCGGGGCTCGCCGCTTCGCAGTGCCGACTGGGCGGCCTTTTTCGCGCGCCAGGCCGGTTCGGCGACCCTGTCCTTCGTCATCGGCGGCGCCGACGGCGTCAATGCGGCGGTGAAGGACGGTGCCGCCCATTGCTGGAGCCTGTCGCCGCTGACGCTGCCGCATCAACTGGCGCGGGTGCTGGTGATCGAACAGTTCTACCGGGCCCTGAGCATTAATCAGGGCCATCCCTACCACCGGCCGTGAGACGCTGGCTGGTCATGGCGTTGATCTGCGCGGCACTGCCGGCATCCCTGCCGGCCGCACCCGCGGCTGCGGCGGAGAGCGCGGCGGATGCGCGCGCCAAGCTGGCCCAGATCCAGCAGGAGCGTACGCGGCTGGCCGGTGTGCGCCAGCATCTGGAGGCCCAGCTGGGGGCGCTTGGGCAGCAGATGCAGACGCTGGACGTGGCGCTGGTCGCGGCCCAGCAGGCGCTGTTGCAGGCGACGGCGCAGGTGGCCGAAACGGACAGGAAGCTGAAGGCGTTGGCGCAGCAGCAGCAGGGCTTGCAGCAACATATCGCAGCCTTGCGCCAGGCCATGGTGGCCGAGGCCATCGGTGCCTGGCAGCGCGCCGGACGGGAGCCGGGATGGCTGGATGTGCTGCGCGGCGTGCCGATGGGCGAGATCCCGAACCGCCGCTACATGATGAAGCAGGTGATCGTCTCGCAACATGCCGATCGGCTCGATCTGCAGCGCAGCGAGGCGAAGCTGGATGCGGTGATGGCCGATGTGCAGAAGGAGCGCGACCGGCGCGAGGCATTGCGCCGGCAGAAGGCGGAAGCGGAGCAGGCGATTCGCCAGCAGATCGAGGGCAAACGGGCGCTGATGGCCGAGGTGCGGAAAAGCGCCAGCCTGCAGCAGCAGCGGGATGCCGAGCTGGAGCGCCAGGCCAAGGCCCTGAAAAAGCTGCTGGAGACGTTCGGCGGCGACCTGCTGGCCGCCGACCGAGTCAGCGAAGGCCCGTCGATCCGGGCCGAAAAGGGGCGGTTGAGCTGGCCGCTGCGCCCCGGCCGCGTCGTGGCCATCTATGGGGCCAGGCTGGCCAAGCAGCGCGATCGCCTGCACGGTGTGTTGCTTGCACCCGACGGCCAACACCGTCAGGTTAAGTCGATTTCGGCCGGCCGGGTCCGTTATGCCGACTGGTTCGGGGGCTACGGACTGATGCTGATCGTCGATCACGGCAATGGCGTTATGAGCATCTATGCCCATAATGACGTGCTGTACAAGCATCTGGGCGATTGGGTCGAAAAGGGCGATGTGCTGGCCGAGGCCGGCAGCACCGGATGGATCGACAAGGTGCGCCTGTATTTCGAGGTGCGGGACAAGGGCAGGCCGGTGAACCCGGCGCTGTGGTGCCGCAACCGGAAGTGATAATGTGAGTTGTTGATGAAAGGAGTTGGATTCATGAAATCAGGTATGCGCCGGTTTGTGATAGTGAGCGGGTCGCTGGTGGCGTTGACGGCGGGCGTGCTCGGCTGGACCCTGGGCGCTCACGGCCAGCAGGCTGCGGCGGCCACCGATTACCAGCAGCTGCAGAAATTCTCCAGGGTCATGGACATCATCAAGCAGTCCTACGTCAAGCCGGTCACCGACCAGGAACTGATCGACGGGGCGCTGACGGGGATGCTGGAAAGCCTGGATCCGCACTCGGCCTACATGAACAAGGAAATGTACAGCGAGATGCAGGTGGATACCTCGGGCAAGTTCGGGGGGCTCGGCATCGAGATCTCGGGGGCCCAGGGCGGCGTGCGCGTCGTGGCGCCCATCGAGGATACGCCGGCCGACAAGGCCGGCATCAAGGCCGGCGATCTGATCATCAAGATCGGCGACGAGCTGGCCAAGGACTTGACGCTGCAGGAGGCGGTCAACCGCATGCGCGGCAAGCCGGGAACCAGCATCAAGCTGACCATCTTCCGCGAGGGTGAGTCCAAACCGCTCGAGTTCACCATCACGCGTGCCGTCATCCACGTCAAATCGGTGAAGAGCGACATCATGGCGCCGGGCTATGTGTACCTGCGCATCACCCAGTTCGCGGATGACGTGTCCGACCTGCTGGCCAAGCAGTACAATCAGCTGGCCAAGGAGGAGGACGGCAGGATCTACGGCGCCGTGCTCGACCTGCGCAACAATCCCGGCGGCCTGCTGGACCAGGCGGTCAAGGTCTCCGATCTGTTCCTGAACAAGGGGAACATCGTCAGCACCAAGTCCCGCGTCGGCAAGGACATGTCCTTCGATGCCACCAAGGGCGACATCCTGCACGGCCTGCCGCTGGTGGTATTGATCAACGCCGGCACGGCCTCGGCCGCGGAGATCGTCAGCGGTGCGCTGAAGGACAATCATCGGGCGGTGCTGATGGGGACCCGCAGCTTCGGCAAGGGCTCGGTGCAGTCGGTGATTCCGCTGACGGACGGTACGGCCTTCAAGCTGACCACGGCCCTGTATTACACGCCGAGCGGCACCTCGATCCAGGCCACCGGCATCCAGCCGGACATCATCGTCGAGGAGATTCCGGTCAGCACCCAGCAGACCAAGGCCCCGGAACAGGATGGCTTCGGCATCTTCGAGAAGGATCTGAAGGGTCATCTGCAAAACGGCAATGCCGGCAAGCCGGCGAAGAAGAAGCCGGCCGCGCAGCCGGACGGGGCCAGTACGCAGATGCAGCAGCGTCTGAAGATCGATGTGCAGTTGCAGCGGGCGCTGGATCTGCTTGAGGGGCTGCACACCCTGCAGTCCAAGGGATAAGGGCCGCTTCCCAGGCGTCCCGCTGTATGGCAAAGGCGAAGTCCAAGCCCCGGCGGCAGCCCCCCTGGCTGCCCGCCACGCTGGTACTGGTGCTGCTTGTGCTGGCCGGGGCGATCTGGCTGTCGGCCAGGCATGCGCCACCGCCGATGCGGGCGCACGTGGGCAGCGAATGGAAGCCCGCGCCGAAGCCGGCGCCATCGTCCGTGCCCCCGGCGAACGTGTCGTCCCAAGCGCCGGTGTTCGAGGATTTCTCCCACGTGCCGGAATCGGTTTCCGGAACCGGCCTGCCGGCGGTGCATGTCCACGGCCTGGCCCTGATCCTCGACGACGTCGGCTACGACCTGCCGGCCCTGCGCCGGGCGCTGGCGCTGCCGTATACGATGGCCATTTCGGTGCTGCCGGATGCGCCGCATGCCCGGGAGGCGGCCGAGATGGCCCATGCCGCCGGGCGCGTGGTGATGCTGCACATGCCGATGGAGCCGGATTCGGTGCATTACCAGAAGCTGATGGATGGATCCTTCCTGCGTGTCGGCATGCCGGACAGCGAGATCCGCAGCCTGTTGCTCAGTGCCCTGGACGAGGTTCCGTACGTGCAGGGCGTCAACAATCACATGGGATCGCTGCTGACGAGCATGGCCGATCCGATGGGTGTGGTCATGCAGGTCTGCCGCGAGCGGCACCTGTTCTTCATCGATTCGCGCACGACGGCGGCCAGCGTGGCCTCCACGATGGCGGCGCGCGCCGGCATCCCGTGGGCATCGCGCCAGATCTTCCTGGACAACCAGACGGACGAGGCCTCGCTGCAACAGATGTGGAACGAGGCGCTGGCGTGCGAGCAGCGGCACGGTGCCTGCGTGGTCATCGCGCACCCGCACCGGCAGACGCTGGATTTTCTCGAACAGCATACCGTTCAGGACGGGCACGTCCCCATGCTGGCGGTGACGGACGTCCTGCATACCGAGAAGGTGGCGAGGAACGGCAACTGATATGCTCAAGCGGTATTTGATGGCGGGACTGGTGGCGCTGGCGCCGCTGGTCATCACCATGATGCTGATCTCCTGGCTGGTGGATTTCGCGAACCGGGCCCTGCGCTGGCTGCCGCCGCAGTTCCGGCCGGATGCCTGGGCCGGCATGCATATCCCGGGGCTGGACGTGCTGATCGCGCTCGTGTGCGTGCTGGCGATCGTGATGCTGATCGGGGTGCTGACCACCAACTTCATCGGTGGCCATATCATGCGCTGGATCGATGTCCTGATGGACCGGATCCCCATCGTCCGTTCCATCCACTCGGCGGTCCGCCAGCTGATGGAGGCGATGCTGATGGGCAGCGGCAAGGCCTTCCGCGAGGTCGTTCTGGTGCCGTTCCCCATGCAGGGTAACTGGTCAATCGGCTTCGTCACCGCCGATGCGCGGCTGCCGGCCGACGGCTTCGCCGGACGCGACATGGTGTCCGTGTTCGTGCCGACCACGCCGATCCCCACCTCCGGCTGGCTGATTTATGTCTCCCGTGCGGATATCCGGCCGTTGGCGATGAGTGTCGAGGAGGCGATGAAGCTGGTGCTTTCCGGCGGCGTGATCGCGCCGCCGGCCGATGATCGCGCCGCCAAGCCCGAGTGATCGGGTCATGGCTTGTTCCCCGCGGTCGGTCACGGATAAGATGCACACAATGAGGCGGCAAGGGGTGATCTCGGCGACCATATGGCTGATGGCCGCATCCGCATCGGTACCGGCGGCCTGGGCCGGGGATGCGCCGGTATCACCCCGCTCGCTGGCCTCGCTGGAGGCCGCGGTCGCGTCGCACCCGGATGACTATCAGGCCTGGTTCCGGCTGGGCGTGGCCTATTCCGGCGAGGGCCATCTGCATCAGGCGATCGAGGCCTTCCGCCAGGTGATCACCCTGCGCCCGGACCTGGCTGAGCCGCACAACAACCTGGCGGTCATCTATAACGAGGTCGGGGATACGGACGCCGCCGTCCAGGAGCTGCAGATCGCCCTGCAGAAGCAGCCGGGGTATGTGCAGGCGGAGGAGAACCTCGCCGATCTGTATCTGAAGCTGGCCATCACGCATTACCACCACGTGCTGGACCAGGCGCCGAACCCCGCGCTGTCGGCGCGTTACGAGCGCCTGCTGCATGTGCGCGATCCGCTG
>DATLWN010000032.1:0-9292 GCA_035576305.1 Mariprofundaceae bacterium | reverse complement strand
ACGCGCACACCCCGTGCCGTGGCGGCCACGGCCAGACGCTCGCCGACATAGCCGCAGCCGAGGATGAGCAGCGTATCCATGCCCCCAGCCTACCAGCCGGCACAACACCACGACATCGTGAGCGCGCGTGTCACACGCATGAGATAGCATCGATCGCCCCAGCCGTGGATCATCGCGGCTTGACGACGCCTGCACGAGGCGGGCACGAGGGGGCAGTGCATGAAACAGCCGCATTTCCATCGTATCGGAACCCTGTTCCGGACAAGGGCCCTGATCGCCGCATGCGCCGGCCTGATGCTGATCGGCATGCCGCAAACCGGACGGGCTGCAGAGACCACGCCCGCGGGCCTGATGAAGATCCGGCACGTGGTCGTGATCTACCAGGAGAACTGGAGCTTCGATGCCCTGTACGGCCATTTCCCCGGCGCCAACGGCATCGCCCATGCCAAGAGCTTCACGCAGGTCGACGTGAAGGGCCGCCCGTACAAGGTGATGCCGCGGCCGTGGAACAGGGGCGGCTTCGACATGCGCTTTCCCGCCCGCATGCCCGTGGCGCCCTACGATCTGAGAAAATACATCCGGCCCGACGAGCGCACCGGCGATCTGGTGCACCGCTTCTATACCGAGCAGCAGCAGATCGACGGCGGCAGGATGGACGGGTTCATGGCCTGGAGCGACAACCCGGGGCTGGTGATGTCCTACTTCGACGCGACGGACATGCCGGAGGGCAGGCTGGCGCAGCAGTATGTGCTGGCCGACAACTTCTTCCACGCCGCCTTCGGCGGCTCGTTCCTGAACCACATGTTCCTGATCTGCGCCTGCGCCCCGCGCTTCCCGCACGCCCCGGGGCCGATGGTCGCCAGACTCGATAAGAACGGCATGCCGACCCCCGACGCCAGGCCGGGCCACTCCTCGTCCGGCGACGGCGCCGTGACCCCGGACGGCTATGTGGTCAACACCGCCTTCTCGGTCAACCAGCCGCACCCGGCGCATGTGCCCGCCTCATACCTGGTTCCCGAGCAGACGATGCCGACCATCGGCGACCGGCTGTCGGAGCGGGGCATCTCCTGGGCCTGGTACTCGGGCGGCTGGGACGACGCGCTGGCCGGGCATCCGGACCCGCTGTTCCAGTTCCACCACCAGCCGTTCGCCTATTTCGCCGACCTCGCCGACGGTACCGCCGCCAAGGCGGAGCATCTGAAGGACGAGAAGGATTTCATGGCCGCCATCAAGCAGGGAACCCTGCCGGCCGTGGCCTTCGTCAAGCCGCTGGGCCCCGACAACGAGCATCCGGGCTATGCCGCGCTGACGCGCGGCCAGAGGCATGTCGCCGCCATCGTCGATGCCATCCGGCACAGCCCGCTGTGGAAAAGCACGGCGATCATCATCACCTACGACGAGCATGGCGGCCGCTGGGACCACGTGGCCCCGCCCATCGTCGACCGCTGGGGCCCGGGCTCGCGCGTACCGGCGATCATCGTCTCGCCGTATGCCAAGCGCCACTTCATCGACCACACCGAATACGACACCACCTCGATCCTGCGCTTCATCGAGTCGCGCTGGGATCTGAAGCCGCTGACCGCGCGCGACGCGCATGCCCACAACCTGCTGAACGCCTTCGACTTCTCGCAGCAGCCCTAGCAAACCTGCTATGCTGGGGCGCCGGAGGCATCCGATATGAACAAGCTGACCGTCGCCATTGCCCGCATCCTGATGTCGCAGATCTTCATCATCTCCGGCATATCCAAGATCCATGGCTATGCCGCCACCCAGGGCTACATGGCCCATTACGGTGTGCCGGGGGCGCTGCTGCCGCTGGTGATCCTGACCGAGCTGGGCGGCGGCCTGCTGCTGCTCGTCGGCTTCAAGGCCCGCATCGCCGCCTTCCTGCTGGCCGGCTTCTCGGTGCTGGCAGCCGCCATCTTCCATATGCACTTCACGGAGCCGATGCAGACGATCAATTTCATGAAGGACCTGGCCATCGCCGGCGGCCTGCTGCTGGTGGTCAGCCACGGGGCGGGCGAACCGAGCGTGGACGCGTACCGCAAGCGCTGACGGGAAACAGGCCGCCATTGACGCCGGGCGGATACCGGCATCACAATGAAACGATGCCGTTCGATCTTGCCGTCATCGACCTGGACAACACGCTGTACCGCGCCAGCTCCGGCGTGTTCGCGCGCATGGACGCACGCATGAACCGCTTCATCGAGAAAAACCTGTCGGTGGATACGGCCGAGGCCAACCGCCTGCGCCGCATCTACTGGGGTCGCTACGGCACCACGCTGCGCGGCCTGATGCTGCACCACGGCATCGATCCGGAGGCCTTCCTCGACGAGGTGCACGACATCGGCGTGGACACGCTGCTGGCCGCGGACCGGGAACTCGATGCGGCGTTGGCCGCGATGCCCGGCCGCAAGATCATCCATACCAACGGCACCCGCGAGCATGCCGAGCGCGTGCTGGCAGCGCTGGACATCCGCCGCCACTTCCACGCCATCTACGATATCCGCTTCAACGCCTACCGGCCCAAGCCCTGCCACGAAACCCTGGCAATGCTGCTCGCAGCCGAGAAGACCCCGCCGGCACGGGCCATCGTCATCGATGACATGGCCGACAACCTGGCAGCCGCCATGCGCCTGGGCGCCCATACGGCCTGGATCAGCGATGGCGAATCGAGCCAGTGGCATTTCTGCTCGGCCACGGTGGCCGAGCTGGCGCGCCGGCTCAGCGCGGTTCTGCCGCAGCAGGCCTGAACAGCAGCACCATCGCCCACACCAGCGCCCCGGCCATCACCACCGCCCCCAGCCCCTTGGCAATGGCCGCGAAGCGGTGATCGTAGGTGAGAAGCCCCGTCTGACCCAGGATGAACTCCCAGTCATGGAAGCCGTACGGCGAGGTGTCGCCGAAATTGCCGCCGATAAGCGGCAGCGACAGGCTGCGGGCATCGTCGATGTACGGGGCGATATCGAGGAAGTTCTCGCCGAACCACCACAGGCAGACCGCCGCCCCGAAGGCATCGCGCGTCTTCAGCAGCAGCACGAAGAAGCAGATCGCCGGCATCAGCAGCTGCCCGAGGCTGCCGCCCAGCGAGGTGATCACCGGCGGGAACGGCCGGAACAGGATATGGCCGAACTCGTGGAACGGCAGGTTGACCCCATGCAGGAAGCTCTCGCCTGCCGCGTTCGCGGCGATCGGCGAGAAGATGAAGGCCACGCTCCAGTAGGCGAGCCATAGCAGGAGCAATCCCCTGCCGATCAGCGCGAACGGGTTCCCTGAAATGGGCAAGCGTGTATCAGCCCGCTACTGGTTCATCTTCTCGAAGAACTCGGCGTTGTTCTTGGTCTTGGACAGCTTGTCGAGCAGGAATTCCATCGCATCGACGGTGCCCATCGGCGACAGGATCTTGCGCAGGATCCAGATCTTCTGCAGCTCGTCGCGCGCCACCAGCAGCTCCTCCTTGCGGGTGCCGGAGGGGGCGATGTCGATGGCCGGGAACACGCGCTTGTCGACCAGCTTGCGGTCCAGCTTGATCTCCATGTTGCCCGTGCCCTTGAACTCCTCGAAGATCACCTCGTCCATCTTGCTGCCGGTGTCGACGAGCGCGGTGGCGATGATGGTCAGGGACCCGCCCCCCTCGATGTTGCGCGCCGCGCCGAAGAAGCGCTTCGGGCGGTGCAGGGCGTTGGAGTCGACGCCACCGGACAGGATCTTGCCGGAGGACGGCACCACGGTGTTGTAGGCGCGCGCCAGACGCGTGATCGAGTCGAGCAGGATCACGACATCCTTGCCGTGCTCGACCATGCGCTTGGCCTTCTCGATGACCATCTCGGACACCTGCACGTGGCGCTGTGCCGGCTCGTCGAAGGTGGAGGAGACGACCTCGCCCTTGACCGAGCGCTTCATGTCGGTGACCTCTTCCGGGCGCTCGTCGATCAGCAGCACGATCAGGGCGACCTCCGGATGGTTGCGCTCGATCGAATGCGCGATCGACTGCATCATCATGGTCTTGCCGGTTCTGGGCGGGGCCACCAGCAGGCCGCGCTGGCCCTTGCCGATCGGCGAGATCAGGTCGATGACGCGGCCGGTCATGTCCTTGTAGGTCGGATCGTCGACCTCCATGCTCAGGCGCTCCTGCGGGTACAGCGGCGTCAGGTTGTCGAACAGCACCTTGGTGCGGGCGACCTGCGGCTCCTCGCCGTTGGTCAGATCCACCGTCTTCAGCGCGAAATAGCGCTCGCCCTTGCGCGGCATGCGGATCTCGCCGGCCACCGTGTCGCCCTTGCGCAGCCAGTAGCGGCGCAGCTGGTTGTGCGAGACGTAGATGTCATCCGGCCCGGACAGGTAGTTGGCCTCGACCGAGCGCAAAAAGCCGTAGCCGTCGGGCAGGATCTCCAGCACGCCCTCGCTGTACAGCGTGCCGCCGCGCTGGGCGTGGGCCTTCAGGATGGCGAACACCTGCTCCTGCTTGCGCATGCCGGCGGCGTTGTCGATGCCGAGCGAGTCGGCCTTGTCCAGCAGCTCGGTGGGGCTCATGGCATTGACCTCGTGCAGGTGCAGGGTCACGCCGGCCAGCTCGTTGGAGATGTATTCCTCGTCGGCGGATTCCTGGGCCCGGTGCTTGCCGTTGGTCTTGTCGCCGTTGTTGAAGCGATGGCGGCCGCGGCCGCGGCGCTCCTCGTCGCCCTCCTGGGCCTGTGCCGGCTGGCGCTCCTCGTTGCCCTCCGGCTGCGCGGCTTCCGCCTCGTATGCCGGTGCGGCAGGGCTCTCCGCCATCTCGGACTTGCGCCGACGGCCACGCCGCTTGGGCGTCTTCTGCTGCTCCGTCGCGCCCGTCGTGCTTTCCATGTCTGCGACTTGTTCAGAACTCATGATCTCTCCCCAGGGATTACGCGCTTTCAAGCGGTGAAGGACGAATGCACGCGCCGAACCATGCATATGATCTCAGGCTGATGATCGGGATGTGCGGTTGAAAAAGGTGTTTCCGCCAGCGACGGCCACCATGCATTGCTAGCATAGCCACGGCCGCGATGTCAACGCATGGCGCGCTCCGCCCTCGCCAGAAGCTCGGCATGCAGCCCGTCCACCTGCTGCCGCAGGCCCTCCAGGTCGCCATCGTTGCGCACGATGCGATCGGCCAGGCGCCGGCGCTCATCGTCATCGCACTGGCGGGCCACGATGCGCTCGAACTCCTCGGCGCTGTGCCTTTGCCGCTGCAGCACGCGCCGGCGCCGCTCCTCCATCCCCGCCATCACCACGACGACGAAATCGACCCGGTGCGCCCCGCCGGATTCGATCAGCACCGAGGCCTCGATCACCACGTACGGCGCCTGCTGGCAGACCACCCAGGCCTCGGCCTCCTGCCAGATATGCGGGTGCACGATGGCCCCCAGCCGGCGCGTGCCGTCCTCCGTGGCCAGCGCGATGCGGCCGATCGCCTTGCGATCCGGGCTGCCGTCGGGCTGCAGCACCTCCGGCCCGAAGGCCTGTTTCAGCTCCTCCCGGATACCGCCGTGGGTCATCAAGACGGCATGGCCGACCGTATCCAGGTCCAGCACGGGCACGCCGCGGGCGGTGAGCATGCCGGCCACCGTGCTCTTGCCGCTGCCGATACCGCCGGTCAGGCCGACCACCCACGGACGCTGTCCCATTCAGCCCCCGGCCATCCCCAGGTACCAGCGCAGGCTGTCCTGACCCCACAGCAGCCAGGCGACACCGCCCGCCGCCAGGAACGGGCCGTACGGCACGGCGACGCGCATCCCCCGGCGGCCCAGCCACAGATACAGGCCACCGACCACGGCGCCGGCCAGCGAGGACGTGAACACGATGAACGGCAGCGACTTCCAGCCGAAGAATGCCCCCAGCATGGCCAGCAGCTTGAAGTCGCCGTAGCCCAGGCCCTCGCGCCCCGTCACCAGCACGAACACCCTGGCGACGAGCCAGAAGATGCCGTATCCGGCCACGGCCCCGATCAGGCTGGCCACGGGATCGCCGAGCCAGAAGCTGAAGCCCAGGCCGACGCCGATACCGGGCAGGGTCAAGGCATCCGGAAGCAATCCCGTCTCCAGGTCGATCAGCGTCAGGATCCACAGCAGGGTGACCAGCACCAGCGCCATCGGCAGCGCCAGCGTCGGGCCGAAATGCCAGGCCAGCGCCGCCCAGCTGGCGCCCATCAGCCCCTCGAGCACGGGATAGCGCCAGGCGATGTGCGTGCCGCAATGGCGGCAGCGGCCGCCGAGCAGCAGATAGGAGAGCAGGGGCACATTGTCGTACCAGGCGATGGCATGGGCGCACGCGGGGCAATGGCTGCCCGGAAACGAGATCGATTCGTGGCGGGGGATGCGATGGACGCAGACATTGGCGAAACTGCCGACCAGCAGCCCGAAAAGCCCGGCGATCGCGACCAGCGGGATCATTCCCCGTCCACATCCTTGAATCCGAGCTTGTCCAGGCGGTAGCGCATGGAGCGGAAGCTGATGCCGAGCATCTCGGCGGCACGGGTGGCATTGCCGCCACAGGCATCCAGCGCCTGGCCGATCAGCATGCGCTCGATATCGGCCAGGCACGCATCCAGGCCGATCCCCTGCTTCTGCAACTCGTTCAGCGACACCATGCCGGACGACGGCCCGGCCCCGGGCTGGTAGATATCCTCGAGCAATGCCACGTCCAGTTCGCCGTCGGCCATGGCCAGCATGCGCTGGATCACGTTCTCCAGCTCGCGCACATTGCCCATGAACGGCATCGCCGCCATGCGCTGCATGCATTCGGCGCTCATCGACGTATGTTCGTCCCCCCATTTGGCCAGCATGCGCTCGATCAGCACGGGGATGTCCTCCCTTCTCGCCCTGAGCGGCGGCATGTGCACCGGCACCACGTGCAGCCGGTAATACAGGTCCTCGCGGAAGTTGCCGAGGCGCACCTCCTCGGCCAGGTCCCGGTTGGTCGCCGCCACCACGCGCACGTCCACGGCCAGTTCCCGGTCACCGCCGACGGGCCGCACCTTCAAGTCCTGCAGCACGCGCAGCAGCTTGACCTGAATGGGGATCGGCATCTCACCGATCTCGTCCAGGAACAGCGTGCCGCCCTGCGCCGATTCGATCATGCCCTGGCGATCGGCGGTGGCGCCGGTGAAGGCACCGCGCTTGTGCCCGAACAGCTCCGATTCGAACAGCTCGGCCGGTATGGCCCCGCAATGCACTGGCACGAACGGGCCGGCCGCACGGGCTGAATGCTGGTGCAGGTAATGCGCCGCCAGCTCCTTGCCGGTGCCGGACTCGCCGGTGATCAGCACCGTGAAATCCCGCTGGGCGGCGCGGCGCAGGCGCTCGCGCACCCGCTGCATGGCCGGCGACACGCCGGCCAGCACCTCGTCCTTCCCCTGCTCTTCCGGCGCATGGACCGCCTCATTCGCACCGGCATCGAGCGCACGCTCGACGGCCTGCGTGAGCTCCTCGGCCGACACCGGCTTGGTCAGATAATCGAAGGCGCCTTCCTTCATCGCCTCGACCGCCGTCTGCGCGCTGGCATAGGCAGTCAACAGGATCACCGGCGTATCCGGGCACAGCTGGGCCCCCAGGCGCACCACGTCCAGCCCTTCGTCGCGGCCCTCCATCCTCAGGTCGGTCAGGATGATCTCGAAACGCTGCTGCTTCAGGGCGTCCTCGGCCTCGGCGGCATTGGCACAGCCGACGACCCGGTGCCCGTGCCCCTCCAGGATCAGCGTCAGCACCTGCCGGGCATTGGCCTCGTCTTCCACCACCAGGACATCAGCCATGCCCCTTCCCTCCTTCGTGTGTGTCGGGACCCATGCCGCCGCTGACGCGGAAATGCGTGCCGGCGGGGCTGCTGTCGACACTGACCGACCAGTCGTTGGCCCGGCAGACCTGCCAGACCGTCGCCAGCCCCAGCCCCGTGCCGCCCGGGCGCCCGCGCGCAAAGGGTTCGAACAGGCGCTTCTTCACCGCCTCGTCGACCCCGCTTCCGTGATCGGAGACCTCGAGCTGCCACTGCCCGCCCCCGCCATCCATCCGCCCCAGATCGACCCGGACCGTCCCGGGCTCGGGGCTGGCCTCCAGAGCATTGCGCAACAGGTTGTCCAGGACAAGGCGGAAATGCCCCGGATCCAGCGTCATGTCCTGCAGGTTCGTCTGCCATTGCACCCGCAGGCCACCATCGATGTCCACCTGCCGCACCGCCGACTCCAGCAGCTCGGCCGGACGCACCGCCTCGGGTGCCGGCTTGAGCGGCGTGGTATAGGTCAGCATGTCGGTGACCAGGCGGTTCAGGCGCAGGATCTCGTCCCCGATGATCCCCTTCAGGCTCTCGTTGCGCTTCTTCTGCGTGGTCAGCAGTTCCACGGCCTGGCCGATGGTCTGCAGCGGGTTGCGCAGTTCATGCGCCAGCATGGCCGACATCCTGCCGAGCGCGGCCAGCTTCTCCTGCTCGTTCAGGCGGCGTTCCAGCGCCCGGCGTTCGCTCAGATCCACCAGCGTGATCAGCCAGGCGCGGTCCGTCTCGTCGCTGGGCAGCGGGGCGACGGTGACCAGACAGACCTGCTCCCCCCTTTTCCATTCGAACTGGAACATGTCGCGCCTGGACTGGCGGAAGAAATCCTGCAGCCCCGGCTGGCCGGAAAAGATGTCGTCCACGACGCGGCCGACCAGCGGCTGGCTGGCACCCAGGATGCGCTGGGCCGCCGGGTTGCCGTCGTGGACCAGCAGGTCGCCGCCCAGCACCAGCATGCCCTCGCGCATCGTCGACATGGCCTGGGCATGCAGGTCCTGCAGGCTCTGGTGCCGCCGCTCGACCGCCTGTCCCCTGGCCTGCAGCTCGGCCTGCCGGCGGGCAATGGCGGCCATGGCGCCACCCACGAGCAGAAAGGCCGAGGTCTGCAGCAGGATATGCAGGGTATCGGCCACGGTCGGCTGCCACATGGCCTGGGCCCCGAAGCTGTAAACGGAGACCAGGTACACCGCGCAGCCCGCGACGCTGAACACCAGCACCAGCATGACATCGGCATACATGCCCATGACGATGACGATCAGGCCGATCAGGAAGGAAAACGGGCTCTGGATGCCGGACGTGGCGAACACCAGGCCGCCGACCAGCAGCAGGTCCGGGCCGAGCTGGCTGACCAGACGTGCGGCATGGGAACGGGAGGCCCGCAGCACGGCGGCCTGGACCATCAACGACAGGACGCCGAGCACGGCCAGGACCACGAGGGTGTGCCGCTGGAATGGCGATTCGGAATCGATGTAGAAGGCGATCGTGATGGCCGCTCACGCCATCAGTACCC
>DATLWN010000031.1:0-8895 GCA_035576305.1 Mariprofundaceae bacterium | reverse complement strand
CGGACCAGTTCCGCAGCCTTTTCCAGGCGCTGGACGCGCATATGCGGGGAATCGGTACCCAGGAACAGCAGCGGCGCCCCGTCCCCGGCGAACGCCCGGATGCTCAGACGGATCAGGCGCTCACCCAACTCCCCCGGCCCCTGTGCCACGACGGGCAGGTTGAGGTCCGCGAAGAACGGATGGTCCGTGTCATCGGCGGCGATGCATACGTCGGCGAACAGCGATCGGGCACGCGCAATGACGGTACGGGCCATGGCCTCGTGCATCCGGACCGCCTGTAGTGGCGTATAGGCGGGCGACAGGCGCGTCTTCACCCTGCCGGGAACGGGCGCCTTGCACAGGATGAACACGCGGACGCCGTTCATCGCGCATCCCTGTACATCCTGGCCAGGGATGCGGGATCGGCCCCGAGCCAGAAGCGCAGCCGCAGCCACCACATCAGCACCATGGTGTGCACGATGCCGTGCCGCTCCCAGCGCCGGCCCGAGGTGCTGACCTTGTGATGCAGGCAGGCAATGCGTCCGCGGCGCTTCAGCCGGCGGCAGAACTCCACATCCTCCATCAGCGGCATGTCCGCGAATCCGCCCATGTCCATGAATACCGAGCGGCGCACGAAGATCGCCTGATCGCCGGTGGCGATGCGGCTGATGCGGGAACGCAGGTTGATCAGCAAGGCGATCAGCCCGAGGCATGGATGCTCCCCCTGCAGGCGAACATCGAAACGGCCGCCGACGTATTGCGGGTCGGCCATCGCCTGACGAATCGCCTCGATATGACTTGAATCCATATCCGTATCTGCATGTAGAAAAAGGATAATATCGTTATCGATAGCGGAGGCGCCGGCGTTCATCTGGCCGGCCCGGCCGCGCTGGGTGCGCATCCAGCGCATGCCCGAGGCGCGCAGCAGATCCGGAGAGCCGTCGTCCGAGCCGCCGTCGACGAAGATCACGGTCTCGGCACCCAGACGCCGGGCGCGGTCCATGCAGGCCGTCA
The DNA here is from genome assembly GCA_035576305.1 of Mariprofundaceae bacterium. GTDB lineage: Bacteria > Pseudomonadota > Zetaproteobacteria > Mariprofundales > Mariprofundaceae > DATLWN01. Next base: position 7,902 of record DATLWN010000031.1, on the reverse strand, counting down.
GGATCGCGGACTCGTTGTACACCGGGACCACCACGCCGATGCTCGGCCTCATGATACGATATCGATGCCCACCCAGCCGCTGCCCTCGGCCTGGAAATTGGTCACCTGCCCCTGCCAGACGCGGCCGGCAACAGCGACCAGCTCGGCCCCAAAGGTATACAGGCGCACATCGAGCTTCATCTGGATGCCGTTGACGGCAACCACGCTCGGCGGGATGAAGCGCTGGATGATGGTGTCCTCGCCCATGCCGGAAAAGCGCGTCCTGCTGACGTTCTTGCCGACGACCACACCCTTGCCGCCATGGCGCGCTGCCGGTTTGAACACCCAATGCTTGCGCTCGCTCCACACCCGATCGGCATCCGCCTCCCGTAGCAGATGCGTTTCCGGCACGATTGCATGGATCAGCGACACATCTGCCGCATCGAGCCATGCCTCCAGCCAGCCGGGACGCCACCAGTCGGCCATGCGGGTCTTTTCCCCGAGCAGCGCATAGCTGCGCGGAAACGGATTCAGATCCACCATACCCAGCAGGAAGGCGCGGCGGATATGGGCCAGGGCAGCGGTTTCCAGATAGAAATCCGTATGGCGGTTATAGATGGCATCGAGACGCTCGCCGTCGATCCACAGGCCGCCGTCCCGCTCCTCGATCTGTTCCGGCGTCACCAGCCAGACGCGGCGCCCATCCGCACGCAGCAGTTCCGCATAGGCGACCATCTCCGGGTACATGTGCTGGTGCGTGATGTCCTCGTCCATGATGGCGATGTGTCGCAGGGACGGCGGAAACATTTCAAGCAGCCGTGCCGTCAGCGTTCCCGGCAGTTCCGGAATGGCGGGCTGGGGGATCCACAGGTGCCTGTGCACATACAGGCCGCCGGCATTGTTGTTGATCTCGATCAGCTTCGGACCGTCCGGCGCCAGGTGAAAGTCATAGCCCATCAGGATGGGCGGGCGTTGCGGGATGAAATGTGCGGTCGGCGGCAGCAGCCGTTCCAGGCGGGCGGCGTATTCGGGGGATCGCGCCATGCGGTCGGTCAGGCGCACGAAATCCAGCATGCGCAGGAAGGCATCCCGCCCAAGCGTGATCGGGGTTTCGGATGCCAGCTTCATGGACGGTCACGCTAATGCCAAGGCATGGCCCGCTCAACCACCGCTGCCGCTTACGGCGCGGGCAGTGATCCGTTACACTGCCGCGATGCCGAATCAGCCACATCCGCAACTGCCTGCCATGCGCCTGGCGGCGCTGCAATCGTGCCTGGCGTCCTGGGGCGAGCCGGCCTATCGCGGGCGCCAGATCCTCGGCTGGCGCAACAAGGGGGTGCTGGAACCCCAGGATATGCGCAACCTGCCGGCCGGGCTTCGCAACCGCATGCAGTCGGAGCTCGACTGCCAGCCGCCGCAACTGGTCCAGCGCCAGCAATCGGTCGACGGCACCCGCAAATACCTGTTCGCACTGCGCTCCGGCAAGGCCATCGAGACGGTGTTCATCCCGGAGCCCGAGCGCGGCACGGTGTGCGTTTCCTCCCAGGTCGGTTGCGTGTTCGACTGCCCCTTCTGTCATACCGGTACCCAGCGCTTCGAGGCCAACCTGACGGCCGGGGAGATCGTGGCCCAGGTGCTGGCGGTCAAGGCGGACCTGCAACGCGAACCGGTCCCCGGCTATGCGGAGGCCGATGTCACGCACGTGGTGTACATGGGCATGGGCGAGCCACTGGCCAACGAGGCCGGTGTCCATGAGAGCCTTGCCGTCCTGCTCGATGCCGAGGAAGGGCTCGGGCTGTCCCGGCGACGGGTCACGGTTTCCACCTCCGGCCTGATTCCCCAGATCGAGCGTCTGGGTGCCGCGTATCCGGTGAACCTGGCCGTATCGCTGCATGCCGCCACCGATGCGCTGCGCGACGTGCTCGTACCCATCAACCGCAAATATCCGCTGGCCCAGCTGCGCCAGTGCCTGAACGACTATGTGGTCGGCCGGCAGCGGCACATCACCCTGGAGTACGTCATGCTCGACGGCGTCAACGACCGCGATGAGGACCTTACCGCCCTCGCCCGCTTCGTCCGCCCGGATCGCGAGCGTGTGAACCTGATCAGCTTCAACCCCTATCCGGGCAGCCCCTACCGGGCTACGCCCCGGGATCGCATGGATGCTTTTGCCCAGGGCTTGATTCGTCTCGGAATCCGTGCCACGGTCCGACGTTCGCGGGGGCAGGACATTATGGCTGCGTGCGGTCAGTTGAAGTCGGCATCCGAGACCATGCTGCAGGAGGATCGGGACCAGCGTGCGTGAACGAACCGGCATCATCGGCGGGAGTGGCCTGTATGTCATCGATGGCATCGACATCATCGATCACCTGAGCATCGATACCCCCTTCGGCCCCCCATCCGACGACCTGGTCCTGGCCCGCGTCAACGACCACGAGGTGGTGTTCCTGCCCCGCCACGGCCAGTACCACCGCATCCCGCCGCATCGGATCAATTACCGGGCCAACATCTATGCCCTGAAGCAGGCCGGCGTCCGGCAGGTGGTGTCGATCTCGGCCGTCGGCTCCCTGCGCGAGGATATCCGTCCCGGTGACTTCGTGCTGGTCGATCAGTTCGTCGATCGTACGCAGGGACGTGCGGCCACGTTCTTCGATGGTCCGGTGGTGGCCCACGTATCGATGGCCGATCCCGTGTGCGCCGCCCTGTCCGCCCGCATCGCCAGGGCATGTGCCGAATGCGGCATCCATACGCATCCGAACGGCGCCTATCTGGTCATGCAGGGTCCGCAGTTCTCGTCCCGCGCGGAGTCGATGCTGTATCGGGGCTGGGGCATGGACGTGATCGGCATGACCAATATGCCGGAGGCCAAGCTGGCCCGGGAGGCGGAGATGTGTTACGCCACCGTAGCCATGTGCACCGATTACGACTGCTGGCATGATGAGGAGGAGGACGTCAGTGTGAGCTCCATCATCGAAGTCATGCAATCAAACGTGAAGAAAGCACAGGCGATGATCCAGGCCCTCTTCCGTTCGCCCGAGCCCCACGTCTGCGACAGCGGTTGCCAGCACGCGCTGGAACGCGGTATTTTCTCCGACCTCAAGTCCCAGGATGATGCGGCATTGCGCCCCATCTATCCCTTGGTGGAGCGTTTGCTGTGAACAAGCCCCTGCCTGCGATCCTTTCGGCCCTGATCTGCTGCACCTCGCTGACCGCCTGCCAGCCTCCCGCTGCCAGCGAACAGAAGCTCGACACGGGGGCCAAGCTTCACTACGAACTCGGTATCGACGCCCTGCGCAAGGGCGAGCTGCCGAAGGCATTCGATGAGCTGATGCAGTCCGACAAGATGCGGCCGAACCAGCCGGATGTGCTGGATGCGCTCGGCGTGGCCTGGCGCATGCGCGGCGATCTGAACAAGGCCGAATCCTACTACCAGCGGCTGATCCATCTGTCCGGCGTCACCCCCCGCAACTACACCAATTATTCCAGCCTGCTGTTGCAGATGAAGAAGTACAAGGAAGCCGAGGTCATGGCGCACAAGGCCCTGAATGACCCCCGGTATGCCAACCAGGACCTGGCATTCATCAACCTCGGGGATGCCTTGTTGGGCCAGGGGAAATTCAATGAGGCCATCGGCGCTTACCGGCAGGCGCTGCAGATGAACCCCAACAGCCTCGCGGCATTGTTGCATGAGGCTCAGGCCTATGTGCAGTACGGCCGCTACAATTACGCCCGCGCACTGTACGAAACCAAGCTCAGGGAGCTACCGGGAAACCGCCCCCTGACGGAGGCGTTGCTGTTCTTGCTCAAGCAGCAGAGCGATCTCGATGCGGCGCGAACGCTGCTCGAGGGATACCGTGATCTCCATCAATCGGATCCGCTGGAGAAGGCCTGGGCTGAGGACGAGCTGGAACAGCTGGATCAGCTGGAACAGTAGGATTGCCATGACCGACACCACCGACGATCAGCTGCAAAAGGGGCAGGAAGCCCGGCACGAGAACAGACAGGCGCTGTTGGCCGATATCGGCCGGCGTCTGCGCGAGGCCAGGGAGAGCCGCCAGATCAGCCTCGATGAGGTGGCCAGGGAACTCAAGCTGAGGGCGGTCTATCTGGCAGCGCTGGAGCAGGGAGACTGGGATACGCTGCCCGGCGATGTCTATGGCGTTGGCTTCACGCGACAGTATGCGCGCTTTCTGGAAATCGACCTCGAAGAGGACATCGCTCGCATCAAGAGCGGAAAATACGAGCTGACCCGTCCGCTGACCTTTCCGGATCCGCCGATCGCGCCGGCCAAGCGTTGGGCGGTTACGGCCGCATTGCTGTTCATGGTTCTGCTCATCGCCTTCAATGTCTTCCACTCCGCCAACCATGAGCGCAAGCCGGTCCCCGCCCCGGCTCCGGTCACATCTCCTCCACCCCCCGCTCCCGCGCCGGCCGTTTCCGGCAGTGTCCCGGCCCCGGCGGCCATCTCGCCCCAGCCGCCGGCGTCCACGGCGGAACCCCCCTCTCCGGCCGCACCGTCCGAGGCGCCTGTGCCAGCCACGGCAAGCGGCCACAGCTACGAATTCTATGCCGTCGGCGGGGATGTCTGGCTGCAGCTTTACCGTGATCACGGCGCTACTGCCGCCGCTGCCACGCCCCCCGAGCTGGTCAAGGAGGCGCTGTTGCGCGATGGCCAGCACATGAGCATCGACATCGATGCCGATGATCTGCTGATGGATTGCGGCAACGCTGGAGCCCTGCAGGTCACCGCGGATGGCAAAGCGCTGATCGCCGCCGGTCAACTCGGCCCGATGGGCAAGGTCGTCAGGAATTACCGGCTGGCTCCGCCAGCTCCATGAGGGCCGCATCGCACCTGCCCGTGGCCGTCTGGGACGCCACGGTCCGCGTCTGTCACTGGTGGAATGCGCTATGCGTGCTCGTCCTGATCGTGTTCGGATCGCTGCTGTATGCCCGGGATGCGCTGCATCTCACGCAGCCGGTCGAGCATGTGCTGATCGCCATCCATGCCACTTTCGGTTTCGCTCTGGCGGCCGGTGTGCTGACGCGCCTTGCCTACATGCTCACCGGTTCGGGGTTGGCTGGCTGGCGGGACGTGCTGCCGCACACGCCCGCCCAGCTGGCCCTGGCACGGCGGACCCTGCGCTATTATCTGTCCGGTTGCCGCGGCGAATGCCCGCTGTATTTCGGGCACAATCCCCTGGCCGGTTTCGCCTACAGCGGCTTTTTCCTGTTCGCGGTGTTCCAGATCCTCACGGGTGCCGCCATGTACCTGTTCGGGGACGGCAGCACTGCCGGTTATGCCCATACCCTGTACACGGCACAGGGCAAGCAGGCATGGCCGCCCGCCCCGCTGATGCTGGCCCACGCGCTCGGCGGCCTGATGATCGCGGTTTTCGTGCTCGTCCACCTGCTGGCATTGGCCCTGCATGATCGCGTCGAAGCGCGCGGACTGGCATCGAGCATGATCAGTGGCAACAAGTTCTTCACGCCGGACGAACTGGAGGCACTCGAAGGCAGGCGGGAATCAGAGGATCAATGATGCTTGTCAGGCGCGTCCATCTGCAGCAGGCTTTGCTGGTGTGCCCGTCGGGCACCGATTGAACGCTTTCGGGGACGAGGGATACGCATGAGCGGCCACCACACCATCGATTTTCAGACCGCACGCCGAAACATGGTCGACAACCAGATCCGCTGCTGCAAGGTTCTGGATACCGCAGTGCTGGAACTGCTCGAAACCATGCCGCGCGAGGAGTTTCTGCCCGATGACATCCGCAGCCTGGCCTATATGGAGGGGCATGTTCCCCTGATCTGCGGCCAGGAGATGCTCAGCCCGCTGCAGGAGGCCAGCATCCTGCAAAGCCTGGCCCTGCAGGGTCACGAGCGTGTGCTCGAGATCGGGGCCGGCACCGGATACCTGACCAGCCTGCTGGCCATGAAGGCCGGCGAGGTGGTCAGTTGCGAATTGCACAAGGAACTGGCCGACACGGCGGTCGAGAATATCCGCAGGCACGGCATCACCAATGCGACGATCCTGCACGTCAACGCCATGCATCCCGAGGAGCTGAAGCGCCATAAGGAGCTTGCCCATCCCTTCGACGCCATCGTCATCGGTGCCGCCGTACCCGAGATCCCGGAGCACCTGACCACCCTGCTGCATGATGGCGGCCAGATGGTCGCCTTCATCGGTGCCAATCCGGTGGTTTCCCTGGTGCACATGCGCCGCACCGGCGCGAACTGGCAGAAGACGGCGCTGCTCGAAACCCTGCTGCAGAACATCGAGGCCTTGCCCGAGAAACGCGAATTCGTGTTTTAGGGCCGGCGCGGCGTCCGCGCCCCTACCGATTTCCCTTGTCTCAAGGTAAGATGATCCTATGACCGAGTGTTCCACCCAGGCGACCCCCGATTCCCACTGGCGGAGGCTGCTGCGGGGGGTATGCCTCGGGATGCTGCTTCCCATCGCCATGCCGGTCGCTTTGTGCCACGCCGCGCCACCCCCGACATCCGAGACGACCGCCACGCCGGTCCCCGTCGTCGATAAGGGCACGCTGCTGAAACTGCTGCAGTCGGAAACCGGCCTGAGCGCGGAAGAGCTGCGCCCGGCACTCGACAGCGCCCGTTTCGATCCCAGCGTCATCACGCGCATGGAGACCCCGTACGAGGCCAAGCCGTATGCCCAATACCGGCCGCTATTCGTATACGATAGGCTGGCCCAACTCGGCCGCCACTACCTGGACGAACATCGGGCCATCTTCCAGGAGGCGTGGAAGCGCTACGGCGTCGAACCGGAGATCATCGCCTCCATCCTGGCCATCGAGACGCATTTCGGGGAGCAACAGGGCAGTGATCGCGTGCTCGATTCCCTGTATACCCTGGCCAGCGGCTATCCGCGCCGCGCCGATTTCTTCCGCAAGGAGCTTGGCGAGTACCTGAAGCTCTGCCATGCGGAGAACCTGGATCCGGACAGCATCATCGGCTCCTATGCCGGGGCCTTCGGCGTCCCCCAGTTCATCCCCTCGTCCTACATGGCCTATGCCGTCGACGGGAACGGCGATGGCCACCGCGATGTCTGGCACTCGCCACGGGATATCATCTTCAGCGTGGCCAACTATTTCCATCAGCACGGCTGGCAGCCACGCCTGCCGGTGGCGCGCTGGCTGTCGCAGGAACCGGCAACCAAGCCCCTGCTGGACCAGCGCGGCAAGGAGATGCAGGACTGGCAGCCCTTGCAGAAACTGTATGCCGAGGGGCTGCAAAGGCTTCCCGCATCGTGGCGCCAATCGGATCCGGTGGCACTGATCACCATGCAGCCGGGCGATCATGACCGTACCGCCGTCGTCAGCCGCAATTTCTATGTGATCACCCGCTGGAACCGATCCTACAACTACGCCATGGCTACCACGGAGCTCGCCCATCTGATGGGATGCGGCCATTGCGGTACCGGCCTGTGAAGCGCATGCGCCTGGCCCTGGCCGCGATCACAGCCATGGGCTTGGCCGCATGCAGTACGACCTCGGGTTACCGGCATTATCCCGCATCCCTGCCATCCGGTGCCGGCGGGCACACCAAGACCGGCACCCCCTATTCCGTCAACGGCCGCACCTATTATCCGCTGGCCAGCGCCTATGGCTACGACGCGACCGGCGTCGCCTCATGGTATGGCCGGGATTTTCACGGCAAGCGCACCGCCGACGGAGAATGGTACGACATGCATGCGATGTCGGCCGCCCATCCCACGCTTCCCCTGCCCACCCTCGTGCGCGTCACCAACCTGGACAACGGCCGTCAGGTCGTGGTCCGGGTCAACGATCGTGGTCCCTTCGTCAGGAATCGCCTGATCGATCTTTCCTATGCCGCCGCCGAGGAGCTCGGCTTTGCCAACAAGGGGACGACCCATGTGCGCGTGCAGGCACTGGCGGGCCTACA
>DATLWN010000030.1:0-1815 GCA_035576305.1 Mariprofundaceae bacterium | reverse complement strand
CCGTCGGTGAAACAGACCGGCCAGAGCGAACTGGACAGGATGTTCCGTGGCAAGACCCCCGCGCAGGTGGCACAGATCAAGCAGAACCTGCTGAACCAGGCCAAGCTGAGATTCGGCGGCGATCCGAAGCTGATGGCGGCGATCGAGCAGAATCTGAACGACTATGTCCGTGTCCACGTCACCCCGTCCACGCTGGTGGCCCGGCCGCATCAGGGCGGCGGCCAGCAAGGGCCCGGGACACGGATGCTCAACCCGCAGCCGTTGCCGCCCAGGAGCGGGAATTTCCAGAGGCAGAAATTGCCGGCCGCGCAGAGGTAGGGACACATGTCAGCACGCCGTTAGTGCGGCGTGACGGTTGAATCCTGCACCGGGGGGATCAGGGCCGGGGCTAGCCCGGCCCTGTTCGTCAGTCCTCGCTGTGTGCCCGCCGCTGCGGCTGGTTGGACTCATGCATCAACCGGCGTCGTTCACTGGCCCTGTACACCCGGTGCTGAGTCTTCGCGTCTTTGGCGGCCGGCTGCGTCGCAGCCGCCTCGCCCTGCTTCGCGTCGGGCTGCTGCTGCGATTGATCGGAGCCCTGCCCGTCCTTATGGCGCTTGTGTTTCGCCGGCGGCGGCGGTGGCGGCGCCTGCCGCTGCTCATGCGGGTACACCGGGCGCGGGTGGTCCTCGTAGCGGCCGGAGCGGAAAATCCCCAGCCCCTGCATATAGCCACCCCAGAACAACAGGTAGCCGGGGCCGTTGCAGACGTCGTGGTAGTCGAGGCCGGCCTGGCCGGCATAGACGCCTGAATCGTAGCTGCAGTAATGGGCGTTGCCGCGCTGCCAGCCGTCGCGGTAACCGGCGGGGTCGGCACCGCTGCCGTAGCTGCCGCACAGATCGGCGATGGCGCCGGCGCGGTATGGCTGGCCATCCTCGCCGTCGGAAAGCCCCGCCTGGAACCAGTCGTCGTCGGTGCAGGCGTTCAGCGCCGCCAGCATCGCTTCGCTGCGCTCATCGGCATAGCGCAGGTGGGACAATTCCTCCAGCAGGTCGTGGTAGGCCTTCGGATCCTGGGTGCCGGCCAGGGCCTCTCTCACCTTGTCCAGCCTGTTCTCGATGTCCTGGTGTTCGTCGCGGGCGTGGCGAACGTCCCGGCCCAGGCGGTAGCGCTGCATGAATGCGTCCGCCATGTCCGCGGGGCAGACACCGCGGTAGAAGCCGCCGGAGAGCCCCTGCTGCAGGCCGTTGTCCGGGGTGCAGTACTGGCCGAGACCCTGGCGATAGCCTTCCAGATAGGCCGGGGCCACATCGGCCGGGCAGATGTTGTTATAGGCGTAGCCCGCGGCGCCGGCATTGTAGCCGTTGGCACTGGTGCAGTAGTTGCGGATGCCCTCGCCCCAGCCGGTCTGGTAGGCGTTGACGTCCGGAGCGATCTTGTACTCGGCGCAACGCTGGCTGTAGACGTTCAGGTGGCCCGCAGGGATGCCGCGGGCCCCGTCGTTGTAGCCGATGGCGTGCCAGTCGGCATTCTCGCAATCCTTCTTCGACATCGAGGCGCAGCCTGCAAGGGCGCCGGTCAGCCACAGCAGAACGAGCGGGTAGATCAGTCGGTGCATATGTCCTCCCCCGGTCTTTCCCACATTCCACTCTGCATGCGCCGCCCCCGGGCGGCAAGCCGGATGCTCAGAACTTTGAGAATTCGAGGCTGTCCAGCAAATGCGCGGCCTTGGCATCGAACGCGGGATCGCGGTGGCCGGCGTAGTAGCGCTCGGAATAGCTGAGGTAGGTGACGACACCGGCGTTGTCCGGGTGGCGGCAGAACAGCTGCGTCACC
>DATLWN010000029.1:0-3132 GCA_035576305.1 Mariprofundaceae bacterium | reverse complement strand
GAATGGGAGCAGGACGGCGAGGTCCAGCACCGGACGGGGCATGACGATCTGGGCGGCACCATGCGCCTCGGCGGCTACCCCTGCCGGCTGATCCCGGGCACCAAGACGCACGCTGCCTACGGTGCGGATGAGATCCGTGAGCGTCATCGCCATCGCTATGAGTTCAACAACACCTACCGCCAGCGTCTGCAGGATGCGGGGCTGGTGGTATCCGGCACATTGCCCGATGGCTCCCTGGTCGAGATCGTGGAGCTCGCCGATCATCCGTGGTTCGTCGCCTGCCAGTTCCATCCCGAATTCCTGTCCCGGCCGTATGCCCCGCATCCGTTGTTCGCCGCCTTCGTCGGCGCCGGCAAGGCACGGATGGAGGGCGGGAAGTGAGCGCCCAGCACGTGATCCGCATCGGCGATATGCGTATCGGCAACGACGAGCCGCTGGTGCTGATGGCCGGCCCCTGCGTCATCGAGGGCGAGGATTTCACGCTGAAGGTGGCGGCCGACATCGCCGCCATCGCGCGCCGGCTCGGGGTGCCGCTGATCTTCAAGTCCAGCTTCGACAAGGCCAACCGTACCAGCAAGGACGGCTTCCGCGGTCCCGGCCTGGACGAGGGCCTGCGCATCCTGCAGCGCGTGAAGGACGAGATCGGCGTGCCCGTGATCACCGATGTGCACACGCCGGAGCAGGCGGCCCCGGTGGCCGAGGTGGCCGACGTGCTGCAGACGCCGGCCTTCCTGTGCCGGCAGACCGATTTCATCCAGGCCGTGGCGGCCGCCGGCCGCCCGGTGAACATCAAGAAGGGCCAGTTCCTGGCACCCTGGGACATGCGGAACGTGCTGGACAAGGCCCTGGCCACGGGCAACCGCGACATCATGCTGTGCGAACGCGGTGCCAGCTTCGGCTATAACAACCTGGTGTCCGACATGCGCTCGCTGATGGTGATGCGCGAGACCGGGGCACCGGTGGTCTATGACGCCACGCATTCGGTGCAGCAGCCGGGCGGCCTGGGCGGCGCCACCGGCGGCAACCGCGAATTCGTACCCGGGCTGGCACGGGCGGCAGTGGCCGTCGGCGTGGCGGCCCTGTTCATGGAGGTGCATCCGGATCCGGATCGCGCCCTGTCCGACGGTCCCAATTCCCTGCGTCTTTCCGATCTGGAGGCGCTGCTCGGGCAACTGACCCGAATCGATCAGGCGGCCAAGGCCGCGTAAGCGTTGCAATCCATTGGGGTGCACATGAGGATGCGCCCGCCAATAAAAAGGAGTATTACCAATGAGCGAAATCGTTCATGTCCATGGAAGGGAAATCTTTGATTCGCGCGGCAATCCGACCATCGAGGTCGATGTCAGGCTGGCCTCCGGGGCCATGGGTCGCGCGGCCATACCGAGCGGTGCCTCCACCGGCACCCATGAGGCGGTGGAACTGCGCGACGGCGGCAAGCGCCTGGGCGGCAAGGGCGTGCTGAAGGCCGTGGCCAACGTCCACGGCGAGATCGCCAAGGCGGTGCACGGGCGCGATGCCGCCGACCAGGCCGGCCTCGATCACACCCTGATCGAGCTCGACGGCACGCCGAACAAGGCACGGCTGGGGGCCAATGCCATCCTGGGCGTGTCGCTGGCCTCGGCCAGGGCCCAGGCGGCGGAGAACGAGGTGTCGCTGTACCGCTATCTGGGCGGCGATTCCGCCTGCCTGTTGCCGGTGCCCTGCATGAACGTGATCAACGGCGGCTCGCATGCCGACAACAACATCGATTTCCAGGAATACATGATCGTGCCGGCCGGTGCGTCGTCCTTCGCCGAGGCGCTGGCCATGGGTGCCGACGTGTTCCATGCGTTGAAGTCCATCCTGAAGAAGGCCGGGCACATCACGGCGGTGGGCGACGAGGGCGGCTTCGCACCGAACCTCGGCTCGAACGAGGAGGGTATCACGGTGATCCTCAAGGCCATCGAGCTGGTGGGCCTGAAGCCCGGGGAGGACGTGTTCCTCGCCTCGGACATGGCCGCCTCGGAGTTCTACCGCGACGGCGCCTATGTGCTGGCCGGCGAGGGTGATCGCCGGCTCGACGCCGCCGGCATGATCGATCTGATCGAGTCGCTGTGCCGGCAGTACCCGATCGTGTCGGTCGAGGATGGCCTGGACGAGGGCGACTGGGATGGCTGGAAGATGCTGACCGAACGCTTGGGCGACAAGGTGCAGCTGGTCGGCGATGACCTGTTCGTGACCAATCCCCGGATGCTGGCCCGCGGCATCGAAGAGGGTGCCGCGAACGCGCTGTTGGTCAAGGTCAACCAGATCGGCACGCTGACCGAGACGCGCAAGGCGGTGGCGATGGCCATGGATGCCGGCTACCACTGCATGATCTCGCACCGTTCGGGCGAGACGGAGGACACCACGATCGCCGATCTGGCGGTGGCCCTCGGCTGCGGCCAGATCAAGTCGGGTTCCGCCTCGCGCTCGGATCGCCTGGCCAAGTACAACCAGCTGCTTCGCATCGAGGAGGAGCTGGGCAGTGCGGCGCGCTTCGCCGGCCGGGCCGCCTTCTTCGGGAGCTAATCCTTCTGAGGCGGACGACCAGGATTCTCGGCTGGGTACTCGGCCTGGGAGTGGTCGTTTATCTCGGCTACGACCTGGTCTTCTCGGATCACGGTTACCTGGTCTATCGGCGTGAGCATGCCGAATTGCTCAGGCTGCAGACCGAGGTGGCCGAGATGCGCCAGCAGCGCGAGCGGCTGGCGCGCCAGGTATTGCAGCTGCGCAACGATCCCAAGGCGCTGGAGGAGCTGATTCACCGTGAACTGGGCTATGTGCATCCCGATGAGTACATGCTGATCCTGCCGGACAAGAAGAAGCCGAAGCCGCAGGCCAGGCCATGATCGTCACCCGCTTCGCACCCTCGCCGACCGGACGCCTGCACCTGGGCAACGTGCGCACCGCCCTGCTGAACTGGGCCTATGCCCGCAGCCAGCGGGGCCGGTTCCTGCTGCGCTTCGAGGATACGGATGCCGGGCGTTCCACCCTGGAATTCATCGAGGCCATCCAGGACGATCTCGTCTGGCTGGGGATCGACTGGGACGGAGAGGTGCGCTTGCAGTCGGCGCATGCCGCCGCGCACCGGGATGCCCTGGAGGGGCTGGC
>DATLWN010000028.1:0-3676 GCA_035576305.1 Mariprofundaceae bacterium | reverse complement strand
CGCGCCGACCAGCACGCGCTTGCCCTCGCGCGCGAACATCGCTGCCAGCTTGCCGATGGTCGTCGTCTTGCCGGTGCCGTTGACGCCGACCACCAGCAGCACGAACGGCCCCGTGGCCGGCTGCCGCACGGCCCGCTCCTCGGAGGCCAGCAGGTCCAGCATGGCCCGGCGCAGCTCATCCAGCGGCTGCCGGCGCTGTTTTCTGGCCTTGGCCACCAGCCGCTCGGCGATCCCGGCACCGCAGTCGGCCAGGATCAGCGCATCCTCGATCTCCATGAAATCGGCCTCGGACATCTCGGGGGCCGAGCCGCCGGGCAGCATCTGGGCAATGCTGTCGCGGCTGCGCTTCATGCCCCTGGACAGCTTCTCGAAGAATGAACTCACCGGCTCCCTCCTGCCCCGTGCACGGGGCCGCCAGAGGCTAGAAGGACGGCGGCCCCGCGCAAGCGGCAATTAATGGGGGTGTTCCATGCCTCCCATATCATGCATGTCGCCCATGTGCTCCATGCCGCCGGCATCGCTGCGCGCATCGCGCACCACCGCGTCGAAGCCCTGATGCGAACCGTCCGCGTACCTAAGGTCGATGCGGATGGTATCGCCGGCCGTCAGCGGATGCTTCAGCCCCATCAGCATGATGTGCATGCCGCCGGGGGCGAACCTCACCCGGCCTCCGGCCGGCACGTCCGCATGCTTCAGGGTCTCCATCCTGCCTCCGGCCATGGAATGCAGCATGGCCGAGGCCGCCACATCCGCGGACACGCCGGTGATGCGCACGTCCTGCTTGCCCGGATTGCCGAACAGCGCATAGGCCGCCGCCGTATCGGAAACCGGGGGCGGCAGCCGCACCCATGCCCCCTGGACATGCAGCTCGGCGGCCTGGGCCCCGGTCGCAAGCAGCGATATCGCCAACATCGTCATCCATACCGTTTTCTTCATCGTCATCTCCTTGTTTTATGGCCTCAGGGCAGCCAGGCCTCGATGTCCTGGCGCATCGTCGCCAGCGGCGTGTCGTCCCCGAACAGGGTCACCGGCCTGCCCTCGGCATCGATCAGATAGATAAAGGTCGAATGCTCGACCGCGTAGTTCATGTCCTTCGGATGCTCCGGCAGCGAATAGCTGATGCGCCAGCGGGCGGCGATGCCCTTCAGCGCCTCCGGGCTGCCGGTGACCCCGACGAACGACGGATCGTAGAAGCGGACGTATTTCTTCAGTATCTCCGGGGTGTCCCGCCGGGGATCGAGGCTGACGAACAGCCCATGCACATGCCTGCGCTCGTCCGGGGAAAGGCTGCGGATCACGGCGGCCATCCTGCCCAGCGCCATCGGGCAGGCATCCGGGCAATGCGTATAGCCGAAATACAGCAGTACCAGATCGCCGCGGAACCCCGACAGGCGCACCACACCGTCGGCCGAGTCCAGCGCGAAATCCCCGCCCAGCCTCTGCATGTAACCGGGAACGGGCGGATGGGCCCGGCGCCCGTGGGCCCAGATCGCCGCTGACGCTGCCGCCAGCAGGACCAGGGCAACGCCGACCCGGCGCCTGAGGCGTTTCGATCCGCGCATGGCATCTCTCCCTTGGTTCGTCCATGGGCCACAAGCCGGAGCGGATGGATATCCGCCGCCGCCCGGGCCCTGAAATGCGTCGGTGTGCACGGCAACGGGGTTGCCGGCATCCGCCGTTCAGTCGATACGGGTCAGGACAGCGTTCGGGGAGGTGGGCGCTGCAGGCGGACCACCTGCAGGAAAAGGGGACGCACCGCGAGCCGCGGCGCAGGCAGCGACAGCATCGCCACATCCAGGCCGGCATGCGCCGGCGAGAAGGCATCCAGCGCATGCGGCAAGCCGTCGATATCGCGATGGCAGCCGCAGCCGCACTCGATGCGCTCAGGGTTGTGAAGTTGCTTTGCGCTGGCATGGGCCGGCTGCTGCTCCGCCATCGTATCGCAGCCGACGCACTCGCTGGCCTGCTGCATCGCGGATTTGCACACCGGCTGCTCCGCCTGCACGGGCATGGACGTCACCGCAAGCAGCGACAGGATCACGGTCAATGCCAACAGGCGGCGCATGGTGGCAATGTACCCGCCACCATGTAAACTGCAATGATTCGCCCCTCGTTCCGACCCATTGGAAAACACGGAGGTTGTTCCGGTGAAACCGATCATCATCGCCGCCGTCGCCGCGCTCATGCTGCTCTCCGCCTGCCAGGGGCAGCAGGCCATCGACATCACGTGGAAGGATCATGCCCAGACCCGCTCGCTGGCCGACGAGGCCGGCCATTACGTGCTGGTGCACTTCTGGGCCTCGTGGTGCAAGCCGTGCCGCGAGGAGATGCCCGAGATCACCGCCTGGGCCAGGGCACACCCCAATATCGTCTTCGTACCGATCTCGCTCGACGACAAGGCGGCCGATGCCGCGAGTTTCCTGAAGCACAGCGAGCTGACCGGCGTACCCGTGCTGATGGGCAGCGTCGATCAGGCGCAGAGCCTCGGCATCCGCGGCCTGCCGACGACGATGATCATCGATCCGCAGGGCCATGTCGTGCGCTCGATGGTGGGCTCCCGCCCGTGGGGCACCGACACATTCAGCGAATCCATCCTGCAGAGCATGAAAAACTAGCACGGCGCAAAGCCGGCACTTGCCGCCGTTGGGATGAGGCGTCACCATCGGAACATCGACATTTCAGGAGGCATTCCAATGCGCGTACCCGTGATGCAAGGCTTGATGCTGCTGGCCCTGCTTTTCTCCCCGCTGGCCGCCCGGGCCGCGGATATCGGCAAGGTCGAGCAGCAGATCCGCCACCAGATCACGGACCTGCAGATCGATGCCGTGCGCCCCTCGCCGATCAAGGGGCTGTACGAGGTGCAGTCCGGGCACAACATCTTCTACAGCAACGCCACGGGCACGCACCTGATCGCCGGCGGCCATATCTTCGACACCCGCACCCATGAGGACCTGACGGAGAACCGCCTGGAGGAGATCAACCGCATCGACTGGTCGATGCTGCCGCTGGACAAGGCCATCGTTTCCGGCGACCCGAACGGCATGGCGGTCGCGATCTTCACGGACCCCGACTGCCCGTTCTGCCGCCGGCTCGAACAGGATCTGCTGCAGGCCAAGGGCATCAAGGTCTACACCTTCCTGTATCCGCTGACCCGCATCCATCCGCATGCCCGGGAGCACGCCGAATCCATCTGGTGCGCCAAGGACCGGCACAAGGCCATGCTCGACGTGATGCTGCACAACGTCTCGCTGCCCAAGGCCAGCTGCCAGGTCAACACCCTGGATGACATCCAGGCCCTGGGCGAGAAGCTGGGCATCCACGGCACGCCGACGATGGTCGCCGGTGACGGACGCATGTTCGCCGGCTACATGCCCCTCGAGGTCCTGCAGGCCTGGCTGGCCAAGGGCAAGACCACCCCCCATCCCTGAGCGCGGAGGTATCCATGCGTGACGACCGCCGGCCCGACCAGATGCGTCCGGTCTCCATCGACACATCCTTCAACATCCATGCCGAGGGCTCGGCCCTGATCAGCTTCGGGCATACGCGCGTGCTGTGCACCGCCTCGGTCGAGGGCAGCGTGCCGCCGTTCAAGCGCGGCGAGGGCACGGGCTGGGTCACGGCCGAATACGGCATGCTGCCGCGGGCCACCCATACCCGCGGCAGCCGCGAGGCGGCC
>DATLWN010000027.1:0-3745 GCA_035576305.1 Mariprofundaceae bacterium | reverse complement strand
GGCAGCAGCCAGCCCAGCCACGGCACGGTCAGCAACACGATGCCGAGTTTCAGCAGCAGCGAGGAACGCAGCATAAACCCCTTGAATCCCGCCGGCGCCAGCCCGCCGCGCAACAGCCCGATCTCCGCCCACCCGCGGCGGACGAACCAGCGCCAGATCGCCGGCAGCGAGCCGCGCGCCGCATGCCGGACCATGGCATCGGGCACGAACAGCAGGCGACCATGCCCGGCCACGCGCTTGGCCAGCAAGTAATCCTCGCCACCGAACCGCGCCGATTCCGGAAAACCGCCCGCCTCGATCAGCGCAGTCCGGCGATAGGCGGCATTCAGCGTCGACACCTCGCGCGTCGGCTGCGTGCGACCCTGCGCCTGCCGCACCCGGGCGATGCCGCCGCCCGGGAAACCGAGCAGGCTCTCCGCCCAGCCGACGGCATTCGTGCCGTCGGGGACCGTCACACCGCCCTGCACACCCAGCACATCCGGCTCGGCGAAGGGTGCCAGCAGTTTTTCCAGCCACTCCGGCGCCACCCGGCAATCGTCGTCGACGAACACCAGCAACTCGTGCGCCGCCGCCTGCACCGCCTGGTTGCGGGCATAGGCGATGCCGAGGTTGCGCACGGGCAACGGCACGTATTTCACCCCGGCCGGCGGCCTGGGATCGTCGGTCTCCTCGACCACGACGATCTCGACCTCGCCGCCGTAGCTCTGCTGGCGCAGATCGGCCAGCAGAGCATCGAGCATGTCGCGCCGGTCGCGGCTGCAGATCAGCAGCGACACCGCCTCGTTCCTCGTCAGCATGTCAGCACCCCGCGATGGCTGCCGCGGATACGACCCCAGGTCATGGCGGCAGACTTCACGATCAACAGAGCCCCCAGCCAGACAGACTCGGTCCAGCCGCATGGCGCACCCAGCGAAACGGTACGGCGGCGGAGAAAAAGGCCCAACCAGGCAAGATAAGCGGGGATGAGCAGCAGCAGCCAAGGCTGCCAGCAGCCCAGCAGCAACAGCGCCAACAGCTTCTTCTCGGCCGAGCCGAGGTTGCACCAGACGAAGGTACGCGCCGGCAGGCGGCGCCGGCCGAGCAGCGGCAGGTCGACATAGATGCCCGGGCACCCGTAGCGGGCGAACAACAGAGCATGCGCCTTGCCGTACTGCACCATCTTGCGGCACATGGCCGCGATGCCGGAGGTATGGATATGCCGGACCCGCAGGGCCGGCACGAAGCGCCCTTGCACGCCGGCGCGAAATGCGCGCACGCACAGGTCCACATCCTCGCCGCTGACCGCCAGCTGCACGTCGAAACCGCCGAGGCGTTCGAAGAGGGAGCGGGACAGCCACAGGTTGGCGGCGGCGAAGCCGGAGCTTCCCGTCTCGTCCGGCCTGTCCACCGTATAGGCATCGTGACCGGCCGACAGCGACGTCAGCCCCAGCAGCCTGGCGGCGGCATCGCCCTCCAGCGTTCCCCAGGCGGGGCCGGCCAGGAGCTGCGATGCCCCCGGCTCCAGCAGCTGCAGACCGGTGGCAATCCAGTCGGGCTCCGGCTCGCAGTCGGCGTCGGTGAACACCAGCATTTCCCCTGTCGCCGACTGCGCGCCGCGGTTGCGCGCCGCCGCCGCACCGCGCTGATCCTCGTGCAGAATCTGCACGGGCACGGGCAGCCGGGATTGCCAGCCCGCGGCGACCGCCGCCGAGCCATCACTGGAGCCGTTGTCGACGATGATCAGCTCGAAATCGTGACAGCTCTGGGCCGCCAGCGCTGCCAGGCAGCGATCGAGTGTTGCCGCGGCATTGAAGACCGGGATGATGACGCTGACCCTAGCCGGCATGTCCTGCCTCCACGCCGAGCAGCCGGCGGTAGCCGTCGCACATGGCCGCCAGCGAGAACCGCGCCGCCTGCGCCCTGCCCGCCTCGCCCATGCGCCGGCGCGCCTCGTTATCCTGCAACAGTGCATGCCAGGCCACGGCGAAGGCTTCCGCATCCTGCCCCTCAAGCAGCCGCCCCTGCACGCCATCCTGCAGCACCGTGCGCAGGCCGTCGGGCTGTTCGCACATCGCCAGCACCGGCACGCCGTGCGCCATTGCCTCGAGCGGTGCCAGCCCGAAGGTCTCGCGCCGCGAGATCTGCACATACAGGTCGGCCGCTGCCAGCAGCGGATGCGGGTTGGCGACAGCCCCCACAAAAACGCAGTGTTCGCCGAGTTGCAACCGCTCCATCTCGGCCTGCAGCCGCTCCCGCTCGGAGCCGTCGCCGATCACCAGCAGCTGGCAGGCTTGCCGCTCGGGCAGCGCGTGCAGCGCCTGCAGCAGCAAGTCGACACGCTTGTCCGGACGCAGCGCACCGACGAAGACGCAGCGAAAGCGCGCGCCTTCCTGCAGCGGCAGTGGCGATGTCTCCTGCGCCCGAAGCTGCAGGGCGGCCACGTCGACACCGTTGGGAAGCACGCGAATGCGCTCTGCGGGCAAGGCCGGCAGCACCTGTTGCAACTCCCCGGCAATCGGCGCGCTGGGCACCGTATGCATGTCGAAGCGCGGCAGGCAGGCCATTGCCCGGCGACGCTCCCGGGGAGCGGCCTGCGCCAGCCGGAAAGCGAGCGGCAGGTGATGACTCAGGACACTGCGCGGCCGCAGGCTTACCGGCAGCCAGCCCAGTGCCATGCCGAGCGGCAGCGCCATGCGGTAATCGAAAGCGATCACTGCCCGGGGGCGAAAGCGGGCAATATGCAGCCACAGGCGGAGGGCGTTGCGCACCCCCGAGCCGCGACCGGTCGAGAAACGGTAGAGACCTGCAAGCGCCGGCCGCAGCTGTGCGAAGAAGGAGCCGGCCGTGCCCCATGCCAACAACCGCACATCGCAATCGCGGGCGAGATCGCCGAGCACGATGGCGCTGACATGTTCGGTGCCGGCATCGCCGTCGAAACGGCCGAGGGCCAGGATGCTCGGGCGGCTCATGCGCTGCTCCCGGAAGCCAGGAAGAAGACGTTGGTGTCGGCCCGGACCGCACCCTGCAACGGCCGCAGTCGGCCGGACCAGTGAGCCACCATCGGCCGGTAGCCGAACCCCTGCAGGTAGCCGATCACCGCCTCGGGAGCCTGCCCGGCCTGACGCAGATTGTCGGGGGAGATTTCGACCATCAGCGCCCGGATGCGCCGCTCGCGCAGCCACCCCTCCGCACTCCGCAGCACGGCCATCTCATGCCCCTCGACGTCGATCTTCACGAAATCGACCGCGTCTATTCCCCGCGCCGCAAGTTCGGCATCGAGACGCACCGCCTGCACCGGCAACGCCTTGTGACTGCGTGTGCCGTCAGCGTCCGACGGGGCGACCAGCGAACCCTGGCCGAGATTGCCGGCCTGCGCCGGCCCGTAGTAGGAGAGTGTGCCGGCCACATCGCTGACCGCGCAGGGGATTACCTCGACGTTGTCGGCCCGGTTGATCGCCAGATGGCGGCGCAGCCGTTCGAGGATCGGCGGGCTCGGCTCGAAGGCCAGCACCCGGCCGGCAGAGCCGACCCGTACGGCAGAGAGCAGGCTGTACTGGCCGATATTGGCGCCGATATCGACCACGATACCGCCCTGCCGCATGAAGCGTCGCGCCGCACGCACGCACTCCGGCTCGTAATACTGGTAGGCATAGATGCGCTTCTGGATGTATTCGTGCAGATCCAGCTCGAAGCGTATGCCGTCGCCGTTGACGTACGGCACCAGCCCTTCGCTCGCGGGCAATGCCCGCCCCTGCAGCGACGAACT
>DATLWN010000026.1:0-9828 GCA_035576305.1 Mariprofundaceae bacterium | reverse complement strand
CGCACGTCGCGCAGTTCGCTGCCGTCCATGCGCACGATGCGCACGTCGGTATGGCTGCAGGCCAGCCCCGCGAACACCTGCACCACGCGCTTATCGAGTTCTCTGGCGAAACGGTCGACATGCTCGAGCAGGGCCCGGCGCTCGCGCATGGCGACGCCCTGGGCCGGATTGACGGCTGCATACAACGCCTTGGGGCCGTGTCCGGAGGCGATGTTCACCGGCGTGCGCTGTCCGCGGTCGTCGGCGATGGTGCGCGCCGCCCTGGCGGCCTCCAGCAGGGCGGACAGCTCCAGACGGTCGGTATAGGCATGGCCGGACACCTCGCCCTTGACCACGCGGGCACCGATGCCCTGGCTCGTGGAGGCGGAAACATGCTTGACCCGGCCTTCCTCCAGGGACAGCGATTCGGTCGTCGAGTGCTGCAGGTAGAGATCGGCGTCATCGGCGCCGGCGGGAACCAGGGTGTTCAGGGCGCGGGCCAGATGTTCCGGGCGCAATGGATCGGACATGAGCGACAATCGTTCATGCGGGTCATCCACTGTCAAGCGCAGATCCATGGGGATGACGCCAGGGGGATGACGCGGCCGCCGGCCGGCCCTAATCTCGTCCCGATGCGCCTGCTGACGAAGTTGTCCGACCCGGTGAATCTGCAGATCCTGTGCGACGCCCTGGAGGAGCGGCATATCCGTTTCCGCGTGGACCATGCCGGCATCCACGCCCTGCTGCCGCTGCCCGGTGTCATGGACGTGCATGTGATGGTGGACGAGGATGATGCGGATGCCGCGATGCGTATCCTGAACGATCTCGGCATGGATCCATGATACGTGGGGCCCTGAGCCTTCTCGACGGTCTGCGCCTGCTGCTGGCCGAACGTGCGCTGCGCAGCGTGCTGTGGCGGATGCTCGGCCTGCTCGTGCTGCTGGTCGTGCTGCTGGCGGCGGGCGTGTTCTGGTTCTCGGATTACCTGGCGCATCTGTGGCTGCCGCAAAGCGACGCCTGGTATTGGCAGGTGCTCGGGGCCCTGGCATGGCTGCTGGCCTTCGCGCTGTCAC
The DNA here is from genome assembly GCA_035576305.1 of Mariprofundaceae bacterium. GTDB lineage: Bacteria > Pseudomonadota > Zetaproteobacteria > Mariprofundales > Mariprofundaceae > DATLWN01. Next base: position 8,776 of record DATLWN010000026.1, on the reverse strand, counting down.
TGATCAGCGGTGCCGTCGCGTTCGTGGCCCTGGCATCGACGGCGGCCAGCCCCTGGCTGGACATGCTGGCGGCGCGCACGGAAAGGCTCGCGGGCCTGACGGTCGATGAGAACCCATCCTCCTGGGCGGCACAGATCCTGCAAAGCCTGGCCAATTCGCTGCGGCCGCTGCTCAGCCTGCTTGGCTGGGGGGTGGCGGCTGCGATCTGCATGCTAGTTCCCGGGATCGGGCAGGTGGCGGCCACGGTGATCTGGGGCTATGCCGGCATCCGCTTTTTCAATTACGAGACGCTGGACGTGCCCGCCTCGCGGCGGCAATGGGGGTTCTCACGGCGCCGGGAGATATTGAGAAGCGAGCGCTGGTTCCATCTCGGTTTCGGCGGGGCGGCCATGGCGCTGATGCTGGTGCCGGCACTGAATGTCCTGATCCTGCCGGCGGCCGTGGTGGCGCTGAGCCGGCACTATGCGGGGCGCTAGAGCAGCGAATCCGGAATTCCCTTCATTTGCAGGCGCGCCAGGATGTGCCGTTCGGCACGGGCGACCATCTGGCGCAATTCCAGATGCGTGTCGCTGTCCGAAGCCAATTCGATCCCCAGGCGCGAGTGCTCCTTGTCCCGCTGAATCCAGTGAACGGTGGCAGGGGACCGTAATCCCTTGCCATAGGTCATCCAGTCGATATGGATGGTGTGCCCGGCCCGGATCTGGATGGGTTGGCTGGTGATCAGTCCCATGCCGTTTTCCGAGTAGTCCATGGTCTTGGCCGATACGCTGCCGCTTCCCCTGATGTCGATGGTGATGGGCAGCAGCGGCTCGGGCTGGACGCGAACATGCCGGCGCCTTTCGCGCACCTGCGAAAAGGTCCTGCCATACCGGAGCTGGACCTTGTTCCCGATTTTGCTGATCACCTCCAGTTCCAGCACAAGGCTGCTGTCCGGCAGGATGGTCATGACGTGTTGTCCGTGCTCCCCGGCGGCGATCGTACGCACAAGATCACTGCTGAGTTCCACGGCCAGGGCCTGTTCATGCGCATCACGTACGGCGACCTTGGCCTTGATCGGCATCTCCATGAAGTAGTTGTACAGCTCGATCTCCCCCAAGCGCATCCAGTGGACCATGGCCTTGGAAATCAGGGCCTCCTGCTCATGGGTCGAAAGCCGGCTTTCCAGCTCCTCGACAAGCTGGTGCATCAGGATGGCGACCATGCGGTCGTAATGGGATAGCGCCGTATTGATGGCCGAGGCCAGCTCGTCATGGGCGGGTAATCGATCGATCGCCGTTTCGCGGCCGAAGAGAATGGCGGCATGCAGGCTGTTCGGATCGCAGCCTTCGGTGAGGAGCCTGGCGATGGTCTGCGGGTCCGGTGGATTTGCCGGCGCGGCCAGCATCTCGGCCAGCCGCAGTAGATGCTGATCCGAGGCTTGCGGCAGTTGCTGCTTCAGAGCCCTGGCCAGCTTCGGCAGCTCGGAATCGTTCATGAGCTGAAGATGGGCGAGAATATCCGCTTGTGCAAGTGCATGGGCCGTCTCAGTCTTCCCGGGCCAGGGCACGAATCCTGTGCCAGCCGGTCAGGCTGATACGATGGCGGTTTGCCGGCAGGACCTCATGGAACAGTCCGCCGGACAGGAATGTCACCAGGCGGCCGTGCAGAGGCAGGATATCGACATATTCGCCGGCTCCGGAAGGGTCGGTGTACAGGCGCAACTGGCCGCCGTCGGTCGCTCGCCATTCCCGGTTCAGGTACAGGATGCTGGTGACGACGCGGTGATGGGCACCGATGAACTGGTCCAGGTGCTTGCTATAAAAGGCCCCCGGCGTGTAGACGGCGAAGTGGGCCTCGAAGGCATGCAGCCCCATCATCAGGCTGCGATTGATGGCGACCTGCAACTCGCCCATCAGCGTGAAATAGTGCTGCTGAGCGGCGGTCAGGGTCAGCGGATCGAGCCATTGGACATGGTCGTTGCGGATATCGGGCCTGAGTTTCTTCGTGGGGCCGGTGCCGACACGGGCCTGGCGGAATCGTCCGGCGTTCCACTGTTCCCATGCCTCATGTGAAAGATCATCGGCCACGTGCTCCGGCAGCAGGCCGTCGTGAACCGACCAGCCCTGCCGGGCGAGGTCGTCGACGATGCCGGCATATCGGGGGTCAAACGGATCGCTGTCGGAAGGTGCAAAGCTCATGGGTTCGCCTCGGATGTACGGCATTCTCATGCCCCGGCGAATGGCAGGCAATGTGTTTTTTTTGCACTGCTTTTTCCGGGGGGGAGCGAATGCGCTTACAATGTCGGCGTGCTCGTCAGCTCCTGTGCATGCGCCTTGACGAATTCCTTGAAGGCCTTCGGGATGGCGGCGAAGCGCTTGCCCTGGCGATAGACGATGTGCCATTGGCGCATGATGGGGAAATCCTCCACCTTCAACACCACCAGGCGCTTCAGGGTCAGTTCCATCTCGAGCGTATGCAGCGATACGATGCCCAGGCCGAGTTCGGCCATCACGGCCTGCTTGATGGCCTCGGAGCGGTTCATCTCCATACCGGTGATCAGCCGGATGCCGTGCTCCGCGAAGAAGCGTTCGGCGGCGATACGGGTACCGGAATCGCTTTCGCGCACGATGAACGGCTCCTGTGCCAGCTCCTGCAGCCTGATCATTCCGCGCTTCGCCAGCGGGTGCGAGGGCGGGGCGATGATCACCAGGGGATTGTCCATGAACGGGGTGCCGACCAGGCCCTGACCTTCCGGCGGGCGACCCATGATGGCCATGTCGGTGGTGTTGTTGCGCACGGCCTCGATCAGGCCGGCACGATTGGTCACATCGAGCTGCACCTTGGCCTCCGGGTATTTCTGATGGAAGGCGGCGAGCAGCTGCGGCGCGAAGTAGTTGGCGGTGGAGGCCATGGTCAGATGCAGCGTGCCGCGTTTCAGCCCCTTGAGCTCCTCCAGCGTCAGCTGCGCCTCCTCGACCTGTTGGCGGATGTCACGCGCGTAATGGAGCAGTTCGTGTCCGGCCTCGGTCAGGAAGATCTTCTTGCCGAGCTGCTCGAATAGCGGCAGTCCGATGTTCTCCTCCAGCTGCTTGACCTGCATCGAGGCGGCCGGCTGCGACAGGTGCAGCTGTTGGGCCGCCCGCGAGTAATTCATGTGATTGGCCACCGCCTCGAAGACGGCCAGTTGTCGCAAGGTCAGGTGCATATGCCCTCCGGGGACGGTTCCGCGGTATCTCGGATGGAACGCATTACCATAAGTATAAATTATGATAACAATCAAAACAACTGAATATACCTTATGATAAGGGGCGCCTATGGTTCGGGACAAGTCAACGAGACTGCCGTCCTGAAAGATCAGGGCGAGATCAATGGAGGAGTTGTATATGGCTGTGAAAACATACAACGCCGGTGTCAAGGAATACCGGAGTACTTATTGGGAGCCGGACTACCAGGTCAAGGATACTGACATCCTGGCCTGCTTCAAGATCACCCCGCAAGCGGGCGTGGATCGCGAAGAGGCCGCTGCCGCCGTGGCCGCGGAGTCGTCCACCGGTACGTGGACGACGGTGTGGACCGACCTGTTGACCGACCTGGACTATTACAAGGGCCGTGCCTATGCCATCGAGGATGTGCCGGGTGACGACACCTGTTTCTACGCCTTCATCGCCTATCCGATTGACCTGTTCGAGGAAGGCTCTGTCGTCAACGTGTTCACCTCGCTCGTCGGCAACGTGTTCGGCTTCAAGGCCGTACGTGCGCTGCGCCTGGAGGATGTGCGCTTTCCGATCGCCTATGTGAAGACCTGTGGCGGCCCGCCGCACGGCATCCAGGTCGAGCGCGACATCATGAACAAGTACGGCCGCCCGCTGCTGGGCTGCACCATCAAGCCCAAGCTGGGCCTGTCGGCGAAGAACTACGGCCGCGCCGTCTACGAGTGCCTGCGCGGCGGTCTGGACTTCACCAAGGACGACGAGAACGTCAACTCCCAGCCGTTCATGCGCTGGCGCCAGCGTTTCGACTTCGTCATGGAGGCCATCGAGAAGGCCGAGCGCGAGACCGGCGAGCGCAAGGGTCACTACCTGAACGTGACCGCACCGACCCCGGAGGAGATGTACAAGCGTGCCGAGTACGCCAAGGAGATCGGTGCCCCGATCATCATGCACGACTACATCACCGGCGGCTTCTGCGCCAACACGGGCCTGGCCAACTGGTGCCGCGACAACGGATTGCTGCTGCACATCCATCGCGCCATGCACGCCGTGCTGGATCGCAATCCGCACCACGGCATCCACTTCCGCGTGCTGGCCAAGATCCTGAGGCTGTCCGGTGGCGACCACCTGCACTCCGGCACCGTCGTCGGCAAGCTCGAGGGCGACCGCGATGCCACGCTGGGCTGGATCGACATCATGCGCGATTCCTTCATCAAGGAAGACCGCTCCCGCGGCATCTTCTTCGATCAGGACTGGGGCTCGATGCCGGGCGTGTTCCCGGTGGCTTCCGGCGGCATCCACGTGTGGCACATGCCGGCACTGGTCAGCATCTTCGGCGACGATTCGGTGCTGCAGTTCGGCGGCGGTACGCTGGGCCACCCGTGGGGCAACGCGGCCGGTGCCGCAGCCAACCGCGTGGCGCTCGAGGCCTGTGTCGAGGCCCGTAACAACGGCCAGCAGCTTGAGAAGGAAGGCAAGGCCATCCTGACCGAGGCCGCGAAGTCGAGCCCCGAACTGAAGACCGCCATGGAGACGTGGAAGGAGATCAAGTTCGAGTTCGACACCGTCGACAAGCTGGATGTTCAGCACAAGTAATGGCGAGGCCGGGGCGCCCCGTGCGCCCCGGCTCCAAACCGAACCGAAACCAAGGAGAACCCAAACATGAGCGACATGCAGGACTACAAATCGCGGCTGAACGATCCCGCCAGCCGCAAATTCGAGACCTTCTCGTATCTGCCGGCCATGAATGCCGACCAGATCCGCAAGCAGGTCGAGTACATCGTCAAGAAGGGCTGGAACCCGGCCATCGAGCATACCGAGCCGGAGCACCTGATGGACAACTACTGGTACATGTGGAAGTTGCCGATGTTCGGCGAGACCGATGTGGATGCGATCCTGGCCGAGGCCGAGGCCTGCCACAAGGCCAACCCCAACAACCACGTGCGCCTGGTCGGCTATGACAACTTCGCGCAGAGCCAGGGTGCGGCCATGGTGATCTACCGCGGCAAGACCGTCTGATCCATCCCGCACGGGAGTTTAGGGGCAAGGCCCTAGGTGAAGCGCTCCCGTGGCCGCAAGGCGCGGGAGCGTTTTTTTGACCGAGGTGAAACTTTTCAATACCGATTGACCAGGAGTCGAAGGATGAACGACGTCATCAAACAGCACATCGTGGACAAACAGCCCTACTACCGGCCGGTAGCGGACGAGGTGGAGTTGTACGAGGCGGCCTATTCCGTGCGCATGCCGATGATGCTCAAGGGCCCCACCGGCTGTGGCAAGACCCGTTTTGTCGAGTACATGGCCTGGAAACTGGGCAAGCCCTTGATCACCGTGGCCTGTAACGAGGACATGACTGCCTCGGATCTGGTCGGCCGCTTCCTCTTGGATGCCGATGGCACCCGCTGGCAGGACGGGCCATTGGCCGTGGCCGCCCGCCATGGCGCCATCTGCTATCTGGACGAGGTCGTGGAGGCGCGCCAGGACACCACCGTGGTCATCCATCCCCTGACCGACAATCGCCGGGTGTTGCCGCTGGAGAAGAAAGGTGAGCTCGTGCACGCGCACCCGGATTTCCAGCTGGTCATCTCCTACAACCCCGGTTACCAGAGCCTGATGAAGGATCTGAAGCAGTCGACGAAGCAGCGCTTCGGGGCGCTGGACTTCAGCTACCCCGAGCACGGCATCGAGGCCGAGATCGTGGCGCACGAGACCGGGGTGAAGGCCGAGATCGCCGACAAGCTGGTGTCGATCGCCGAACGCGCCCGCAACCTGAAGGGGCATGGCCTGGATGAGGGCATCTCGACCCGCATGCTGGTGTACGCGGGCAGCCTGATCGCCAAGGGTGTGGAGCCGCAGAGCGCCTGCCGCGTGGCGCTGGTGCGTCCGATCACCGACGATCCGGACATGCGCGATGCCCTGGATGCCGCCGTCACGACGTTCTTCTAGGCCAGGACCGATCACCGGGATTCATGGAGAAATCGGCTTATGTCTGTTCATCTCGATGACTACAACGAGCTTCTCGAAGGGCTGTCGTCCGAGGAACAGGCGCACCTGCACGCCGCATGGACGGCGGCCACGCGGGTGTTCTCGCCGAGGGGGCTGGACAACTACCTGAAGGGTGTCGCGGCCCTGAAGGGTCTTGGCCGCGGTCCGGGCGTGGTGATGGCATGGATCCAGCAGGCGCCGCAGGTGGCCGGCGAGGTCGGCGAGGATGTCGTCGGGGAGCTGGCGCATGCGGCGCTGAACATGGCCTCGAAGACCTCCGGGGCCGTGATCGAGATGATGATCGCCACGTCCCCGACGGCGGCGGCGCGCCTGGGCGATGCCGATCTGTTTCTCGATTACCTGAAGTTCCTGAACAACCTGCTGGCCCAGGCCCCGCGCGGTGTGCGCCCGATGCTGGACAAGCTGGACATGCTGTTCAGCCAGCTGACCCTCGGCGGCCTGCGCCGCTGGGCTCTATGGGGTGCGCATGCCTACCGCACCAACTACGAGGAACAGATCCGCTACTTCGGCATGGAATCCAAGGAAGCCATGGCCATGCTGCAGAAGGAGCGCAAGGGCACGCTGTTCGTCGACGTGCAGCGGCGCATCAACATGTACCTGCGCGCCCTGTGGGGCCGGGACTTCTTCATGCGCCCGACCGCCGGGGATTTCGAGACCCGCGAGGGATACAAGCCCTATATCGAGGGCTACCTGATCCATCTGCCGGACGCCTTCGACGATTTTGAGGCCATCAGCGGCCTGCAGCTGTACCGCGCGGCGGCGGCCCATGCGGCGGCCCATATCGCCGAGACCCGCCAGCCGATCAGTGCGGAGGCCCTGAACCCCCTGCAGATGGCCGTGATCTCGGTGATCGAGGATGCGCGCGTCGAGACGCTTTCCATCCGCCGCTTCCCGGGGCTGAAGCCGCTGTGGGCCTCGCTGCACACGGCCAGCCCCGATCAGGGTGCGACGGTGGGCGATTTCCTGAACCGGCTGGCCCGCGCCCTGCTCGACGCGACCTACGTGGACGACGATCCGTGGATCGCCGAGGGCCGCACCTTGTTCGCCGCCGCGCAGGATGCCCTGGAATCGAACCAGGTGTCGTGGGACATCGGCGTGCAGCTGGCGCATGCGTTGCAGGAGAAGAGGATCGCCTTCAATCCGCGCACGGATGTGCTGATCGCACCGTACCGCGACGACAACCGCTATTTCTGGGAGTTCGTGGAGTTCGATCTGGCGCAGCAGCTGGCCGCCGGCTACGAGGGCCCCAAGCAGGTGCGCAAGTACGTGTCGGTGACGGAGATGGTCAACGAGCTCGACTGCGAACTGGCCGGGGACGATGCCCAGGAGATCTGGATGCTGGAGACGCCGTTCTGGCTCGACCAGGAAGGCTGTACGATCAACGAGCTCGAGGGCAGGGAGCCGGTCTCCGAGCCCTATCACTATTCGGAATGGGATTACCAGATCCAGCTGGAGCGCCCGAGCTGGGTGACGGTGCAGGAAAAACGCAGCCATGCGGGCGAGCTGGAGGCCATCGACGACATCGTTGCGCGCAACAAGCGCCTGATCTCGCGCATGAAGTTCCTGCTGGACGCCATGCAGCCGCAGGGCGTGCAGCGCATGCGCAAGCTCGAGGACGGCGATGAGCTGGATATCAACGCCGCCATCACGGCGCTGACCGATATCCGCATGGGCAACCAGCCGGACCCGCGCGTGATGATGCGCTCGGTGCGCAAGACGCGGGACATCTCGGTGCTGGTGCTGCTCGACCTGTCCGAGTCGACCAATGACAAGGTGGCGGGCAAGGATTACTCGGTGCTCGACCTGACGCGCGAGGCCTGCGTGCTGCTCGCCGATGCCATCCACAAGGTCGGCGACCCCTTCGCCATCCACGGCTTCTGCTCGGACGGACGGCACGATGTCGAGTACTACCGATTCAAGGACTTCGACCATCCCTACGACGAGCAGCCGAAGGCGAAGCTCGCGGGCATGAGCGGGCAGCTGTCCACGCGCATGGGCGCCGCCATCCGCCATGCCAGCCATTACCTGAGGCTGCAGCGCTCGAGCAAGAAGCTGTTGATCGTCATCACCGACGGCGAGCCGGCGGACATCGACGTGCGCGATCCGCAGTACCTGCGCTTCGATGCCAAGAAGTCGGTTGAAGAGGCGGCGAAATCGGGCATCATCACCTACTGCATGAGCCTCGATCCGCGTGCCGATGCCTATGTGTCGCGCATCTTCGGCCAGCGCAACTACATGGTCGTCGATCATGTCGAGCGCCTGCCGGAAAAGCTGCCGCTGCTCTACGCCGGCTTGACGCGCTGAGACGCGGGAAGGGGCTGAACATGGAACCGAACTATCCCGGCATCGACGGGGACGAGAATGGCGGCATGACCCACTTGGGCCAGATCGTCAAGGATGCGTGGGTGTTCGGGCTGATCCCGGAGACGGAGCGCTGTGCCGGCTGGAGCCGCAGCCAGATGCAGGCCCTGTATGTGCGCGTGAGTGCCGAGTGGGATCGCTACGGCAATCTGCCGAGCCGCTTGCCGCCCGAGTTGAGCCAGCGCCATGCGAGGATCTACGAGCAGGCCATCACCGAGGCC